>DATBGF010000468.1:0-2701 GCA_036558145.1 Acidimicrobiales bacterium | reverse complement strand
TCCGTAGGACGGGACGGCCGCCCAGCCGTCCCGCTCGATCAGCTGGTCGAGCGTCCACTCGACGCCGCGGTCGGCGGCCTCCCTCGCCCCCGGGATGCCGGCGGTGGCCGCCTGGTACAGGCCCATGCTGGCCCCGGCGTGGCGGACGATGTTGTAGTCCGAGGCCGCCTCGTCGGACCCGGCGTCGTAGAGGTAGAGCCACGTGCCGTCGTCCATCTGGTTGTGGGTGAACCACCGCACGGCCTCGCCCGCGGACGCCCGTAGGTCCTCGACGGTCACCTCCGGGCAGCGCTCCGGCGGCGAGAGCACCCCGAAGACGACGACCCCGGTGGCGACCACCGCGAGGATCCCCAGGGCCGCGCGGCCCCAGGGCGTGTCCCGGCGGGCCACGTCAGCGCACCCTCGGGGGCGCGGGGCGCAGGGCCGGGACCAGCAGGAGCGGGAGCGCGAACCACGCCGTCAACGGCAGGCGGCTCAGCACCCGGACGGCCGCGGCGCGCCCGGTCGACCCGCGGCCGTCGCGATCGGCGAGCGTGAGGGGCGAGCCGCGGCCACCCTGCACCAGCCGGAAGCGGGCGAGCCAGTCGAGCGCCTCCACCGCCTCGGCCAGACGGCGGTGGCGCGGCTCCGCCGGGTCGTAGGTGACCACCCGGTCGCGGGTCGACGGCACGGCCCAGATGACCAGGGCGGCGATGGCGAGGTACGAGAACACCTGGACCGATGCCGTGAGCTGGATCGCGACGTGGAACACGACGGCCACCCACACGGCCGCGTAGCGGGTGGCCCGCCACCACAGCCCGACGGCGATGAACAGCTCGGTGAGCACGATCACCTTGGCCGCGTAGGTGTGGAAGGACCGGTCCACCAGCAGGGAGACCGCCCAGCCCGGCAGCGGGGACGCGTCCAGCTGGTCGCGCACCTGGACCATCCGGTGCCATGTGACCGTGCCGCCGAACCAGTCCCCGTCGACCAGTTTGGAGAGCCCGGAGGCGCCGTAGACCACGGACGCCTCGAACCGCAGCAGCCACAGCGGCCACGCCGGGGACCGCAGGTCGAGCGCGGGCAGGCCGCGCCGGGCCCGGAGCCAGGCGTCGACCGACAGCTCGCGCCCGCACGGCACGACCGCGAGCGCCGCCAGCACGATCACCAGGTAGGCCCGGTTGGCGTGGAGGTTGGTCGTCGAGAGGAACAGGTTGTAGGTGACGACGCCGAACGTGGTGGCCGTCGCCGCCCGGGTCCACACCCCGAGCGACATCGCCACGGCCGCGACCACCCCGACGCCCAGCAGGCCGGCGTAGAGCGGGCGGGGCAGCTCCGGGTACCACGCCGCGTACGGCTCGTAGAACGCGTCCCGGTAGATCCGGCCCGCCAGCGCATCCGACACGAAGGGCCAGAGGTGCACCAGCGCGATCGGACCGGCCATGACGCGCAGCAGGGCCATCGACCGCATGCTGACCCGCCGGCCCAGCAGCTCGTCGACCCGGTCGAGCGCCTTGGCCGGCGGCGGGGCGACCGCCGTCGCGGTCACGCCGGTCCCCCGTCCGCGGCGCTCCGCTCCTCGCTGCGCAGCACCGTCACCCGGGGCTCGTCGGCGTTGTGCCAGGTCGTCACCCTCGCCTCCAGGTAGCGGGTCTCGTGGTCCCGCGGCGTGTGGGCGGCGACGTAGTCGAGCGCGGCCGCCAGGAACGCCACCTGGTTGTCGAGCCCGGCGTCAGCGTGGTGGCGGACCGACGGGTCGGCCAGGCCGCGGCTCGTCACCAGCTCGTCCCACCGGTACCCGGACCAGGGCTCGCTCACCGGCACCCGGTCCCCGGTGTCGGTGACCCGGACGATCTGCGCCGACCAGGTGCTCGACTCCGGGAACATCTGGAAGGCGAACTCCTTGTGCGCCGACCGGTAGCCGCGCGCGACCAGGACCAGCTGCGCGACGACGACCAGCGCCACCGCGATCCGTCGACCGACGACCCGAGCCCGGGAATCCACGCCGAGACGATGGCACGGCGCGGAGGGTCAGTCGAACAGCAGGTGCAGCGCGGGGAGCGACGGCACGAACGCGTAGACCCCGCCGGTCGGCTCGATCCAGTCGTTGTGGATCGTCATGGCGATGGACCCGCCGTCGGGCCAGGGGATCTCCACCGCGCACCCTTCCGGGCTCCGGGCGGCCTGGCTGATCAGGGGATCGGACGAGGCGTTCGCCTCGGGCTCGTACCCGGCGTTGGCCCAGTAGCCCTGGAGCCGCTCGAACTGGCGCTCGATGGAGGCCTGGTAGCAGACGAACACCAAGCCCTCCCCCAGGTCTCCTGGCTCCGCACGCTGGTCGAACGGGATGCCGCGGCGCAGGATGGCGACCTCGGCCGCCTTGTCGTTGCGGGGGTTCATCTTGCGGACATGCGCGTGGCGCGGGCAGTCGCGGCCGTAGAAGTCCTGCGTGTAGTCGAACCCGGCGGTGGGACCGAGCGCCGGCCGGAAGGCCGTGAGCGGGCGTCGCTGGAGCGGGTTGCCGGCGCGCACGCGGCCGACCTCCAACGCGGCTGCCTGCTCCGGGGTGGCCGGCTTGTACCCCTCCCGGTCCAGCTGGGCGGCGACTTCCTTGCAGTGCTCGTCGAAGCGGTCCGGGTGCTGGCGGAACCGCACCCACACCATGAACGAGCCGTCGGTCGTGAGCGGGTGGTGCTCGTCCACGAGGAACCGGTCCGGCGGC
>DATBGF010000467.1:0-7335 GCA_036558145.1 Acidimicrobiales bacterium | reverse complement strand
GCTGGCGTGGCGCTGCCGCCGCTGCCACAGCCGTGTGCCGCGCTGGCTGGCGCTGGTCGAGGTGGTGACGGCCGCGCTGTTCGGGCTGTCCGCGGCGGTGATCGGGCCGCACCTCGCGCTGGTGCCGATCCTGTGCCTGATGGCGGGGCTGATCGCCATGTCGGCGGTGGACGTCGCCGTCATGCGCATCCCGACCCGCTTCGTGTACCTGACCGGCGCGGTGGTGGGCGTGGGCTTCGTGGTGGTGTCGCTGGTGGACGGGACGCCCCGGCGGCTCTACGGCGCCCTGCTGGGCGCGGCGCTCTACGGCGGGATGCTGCTCGTCCTGCACCTGATCTCGCCCCGCATGCTCGGGTTCGGCGACGTGCGCCTCGCCACGCTGGTGGGCCTGGCGCTCGGCTGGTGCGGCTGGGAAGCGACCTACCCCCGCCTGGGCCCGGTCCAGGCGGTGCTGAACGCCGGGCTGCTGGCCGGGCTGATCGGCTCGGTGGCCGGCGTCGTCCTGCTGGTGCAGCGGCGCCGCGACCGGCCGTTCCCCTTCGGCCCCGCGGTGGCGATCTCCGGCGCGCTGGTCGCGCTCGCGGTGATCTGAGTCCAGCCGCGGCGGGGGCGGCAAGTATCGTCGTGGGGTGCTCCGGTACCTCACCGCCGGCGAATCCCACGGCCGCGCCCTCGTCGTCATCGTCGAGGGCCTGCCCGCGGGCCTGGAGGTGACGGTCGAGGACATCTCGCACGAGCTGGCCCGCCGCCGCCTGGGCTACGGCCGGGGCCCGCGCATGCGCTTCGAGCAGGACGAGGTCACGATCGTCGGCGGGGTCCGCCACGGGCGCACGCTGGGCTCGCCGGTCGCCGTCGAGATCGCCAACACGGAGTGGTCCCGGTCCGACAAGTGGCACGAGGAGATGGCGGTCGAGCCCGGGCAGACGAAGTCGCCGCTCACCCAGCCCCGGCCCGGCCACGCCGATCTGGCCGGCATGCAGAAGTACGGGTTCAGCGACGCCCGCGACGTGCTGGAGCGGGCTTCGGCCCGCGAGACCGCCGCCCGGGTGGCGGCCGGCACCCTGGCCAAGCGGCTGCTGGCGCAGCTGGGCGCCGAGGTGATCTCGCACATCGTGCAGATGGGCTCGGTGCGGACCAAGTCCGCCGAGCGGCCCCGGCCCGGCGACCTCGACCGGGTGGACGCCTCGGCCCTGCGCTGCTTCGACCCCGTGGCCGAGGAGGCCATGGTGGAGGAGATCAAGGCCATCGCCAAGGCCGGCGACAGCCTGGGCGGGGTGGCCGAGGTGCTGGCCTACGGGGTGCCGGTGGGCCTCGGCAGCCATGTCCACTGGGACCGGCGCCTCGACGCGCTGCTGGCCCAGGCGCTGATGAGCATCCAGGCGGTCAAGGCGGTCGAGATCGGCGACGGCTTCGACGTGGCCGGCCGCCCCGGCAGCGAGGCCCACGACCCCATCACCTGGGACGCCGAGGCGGGGGAGTACCGGCGCCTCACCACCCGGGCCGGTGGGATCGAGGGCGGCATGTCCACCGGCGAGCTCGTGGTCGCCCGGGTGGCGATGAAGCCGCTCGCCACCCTCAACCGGCCGGTGCTGACCACCGTGGACACCGAGACCAAGGAAGAGACGGTCAGCTTCAAGGAGCGCACCGACGTCACGGCGGTGCCGGCCATGGGGGTGGTGGCCGAGACGATGACGGCGCTGGTCCTGGCGGGCGAGGCGCTGCGCAAGTTCGGCGGCGACTCCGTGGCCGAGCTGGTGCGCAACGCGGGCGCGTACACCGCGTCGCTGCGCGATGCCTGAACGCCACGTCGTGCTGGTCGGGCTGATGGGCGTGGGCAAGTCCACGGTGGGGCGGCGCCTGGCCAAGGAGATGGACCGGCCGTTCGCCGACCTCGACGAGCAGGTCGAGCTGGCCGAGGGCGTCACCGTGCCCCGGCTGTTCCGGGAGCGGGGCGAGCCCGCCTTCCGGGCCGCCGAGGCCGCGTGCCTGGCCGATCTGGTCGCCCGCCCGGCTCCGCTCGTGATCGCGGCGGGCGGCGGGGTCGTCACCGGCGAGGCCAACCGCCGCCTGCTGGCGGGGACCTTCGTCGTCTGGCTGCGGGCGTCGCCCCAGTTCCTGGCGGCCCGCACCGACCCCACCCACCGGCCGCTGCTGTCCGCGGGCAACGCCCAGAACAGCCTGGGCCGGCTGCTGGACGAGCGCCGGCCGCTCTACGAGGAGGTCGCCGACGTGGCCGTGGACGTCGAGCCGTTCCACGCGGTCGACGACAAGCCCAAGCGGGCCCTGGCCCACCACATCGCCGCCCTGGTGGCCGAGCATGGGGTCGTGCGCTCGTGATCACGGTCGAGGTGCGCGCCGGGGGCGGCAGCTACCCGGTCGTTGTGGGCGCGGGGGCCCGGGACCAGGTGCCCGGCCTGCTGGCCCCGGGGGCGCGGCGGGTGGCCGTGGTCACCCAGGAGGGGATCGGCTTCGAGGTGGACCCCGGGCGCGAGCACAAGGTCTTCACCATCGGCGACGGCGAGCGGGCCAAGACGATGGGCACGGTGGAGGAGCTGTGCCGGGCCTGGTCGCAGTGGGGCCTGACCCGGGGCGACCAGGTGCTGGGCGTAGGGGGCGGGGTCGTGACCGACACCGCCGGCTTCGCGGCCGCCGTCTACCACCGCGGCGTGGGCGTCGTGCACGTGACCACGACGCTCCTGGGCATGGTGGACGCCGCCATCGGGGGCAAGACCGGCGTGAACCTGCCCGAGGGCAAGAACCTGGTGGGAGCGTTCTGGCAGCCCGACGCGGTGGTGTGCGACACCGACGCGCTGGACACCCTGCCCGAGCGCGAGCGCCGCAGCGGGCTGGGCGAGATGGCCAAGTACCACTTCCTCACCGGCGACGACCTGCTGGCCCTGCCGCTGGACGAGCGCATCGCCGCCTGCGTCCGCATCAAGGCCGGCGTCGTGGCGGCCGACGAGCGGGAGGACCCGGCCGCACCCCGGGGCCGGGCCATCCTCAACTACGGCCACACCCTGGCGCACGCCCTGGAGAACGCGGGCGGCTACGACCTGCGCCACGGCGAGGCGGTGGCGATCGGCCTGGCTTACGCCGCCCAGCTGGCCTGGACCCTGGGCCGCATCGACGACGCCCGGGTGGAGGAGCACTACCGGGTGCTGGCCGAGTACGGCCTGTCGGCCACCATGCCGGCCGACGCCCAGGCCGAGCCGCTGCTCACGCTCATGGGGCGGGACAAGAAGGCCGTCAGCGGGCTCACCTACATCCTCGACGGGCCCGAGGGCGTCGAGGTGGTGCGCGGGGTCGACCCGGCCGACGCCGCCGCCCCGCTGACCCGGATGATCTACGAGGCGACCCGCGCCCACCGGGCGGTCGGTCCGTGAGCGAGCCCGTCATCCTGCTGCTCAACGGGCCGAACCTGGGCTTGCTCGGGCAGCGCGAGCCCGAGATCTACGGGCGCGAGACGCTGGAGGACCACGTCGAGGCGGTCCGCAAGGCGGCGGCCGAGCACGGCCTGGCCGTGGAGCACGTCCAGTCCGAGCACGAGGGCACGCTGGTGGAGGCCATCCACGGCGCCCGCGGCCGCTGTGCGGCGATCGTGATCAACCCCGGCGCCTTCACGCACTACGCCTGGGCCATCCACGACGCGCTGGCCGCATTCGAGGGCCCGGTCGTCGAGGTCCACCTGTCCAACCCCCAGCGCCGTGAGGCGTGGCGCCACACCTCGGTGGTCTCGCCGGTGGCGACGGGCACGATCGCGGGACTGGGCGGGTCGGGCTACGTGCTCGCCGTCCGGGCGGTAGCCGACCTCCTGGAGCGCACGTAGCCTCGTCCGGGTGATGCTTCCCCCCATGGACGTGGCCGCCCGCGCCGGGCGCCTGCGCGCCGGTTTCGAGGCCGCCCGGTGCGACGCCCTGCTGGTCACCAACCTGACCAACATCCGCTACCTGACCGGCTTCAGCGGCTCGGCCGGGCTGCTGCTCGTGGCGCCCGACGGGCTGGTGTTCGTGACCGACGGCCGCTACCGCGACCAGTCGGCGGACGAGCTGGCGGCCGCGGGCGTGGAGGCCGACATCAGGATCGGCCGCACCAGCGAGGCCCAGCGCGAGCTGCTGGCCAAGGCGGCCGCCGGACTGGCCCGCCTGGGCCTGGAGGCGGAGGACGTCACCTGGGCCCAGCAGCGGCGCTTCGACGCGGACTGGTTCGAGGGCAGCGAGCTGGTCGCCACGACCGGCCTGGTGGAGGGCCTGCGCGAGCTCAAGGACGCGGGTGAGGTGGCCCGCATCGAGGCGGCCTGCACGCTCGCCGACGAGGCGCTCGCCGCGGTGCGCCACCGGCTGGGGGAGGGGCCGACCGAGGCCGAGATCGCCCTCGAGCTGGAGTGGGAGATGCGCCGGCGGGGGGCCGACGGCCCGTCGTTCGAGACGATCGTCGCCTCCGGTCCCAACGGCGCCCAGCCCCACCACCGGGCCGGCGACCGGACCATCAGCGAGGGCGACCTGGTCGTGATCGACTTCGGGGCCCTGGTGGACGGGTACCACTCGGACATGACCCGCACGCTGGCCGTGGGCGCCCTCGACAGCACGCAGCAGCGCATGTTCGACGTCGTGCGCGAGTCCCAGGCCGCGGGCGTGGCGGCCGTGCGGGCCGGCGTCGAGGCCCAGGCGGTCCACGAGGCGTGCCGGGCGGTCATCCGGGATGCGGGCTGGGACGAGGCGTTCCTGCACGGCACCGGCCACGGCGTGGGCCTGGACATCCACGAGCCGCCTCGGATCTCGACCACCGCCGCTGGTAGCCTGGCCGACGGCCACGTCGTCACGGTCGAGCCCGGCGTCTACCTTCCCGCTCACGGAGGCGTCCGCATCGAGGACACGGTCGTGGTCACCCCCGAGGGCTGCCGCCCTCTGACGCGGGCCCCCAAGGAGCCCGCGCTCTAGTCCCCGAACACGCGCGCAGGAGTCGCACCAATGCCCGCCACCACCACCAACGATCTCAAGCGGGGGATGACCCTCGACCTCGCCGAGGGGCTGTTCCAGGTCGTCGACTTCCAGCACGTCAAGCCGGGCAAGGGTCCGGCGTTCGTGCGCACGACGCTGCGCAACGTCCGCTCCGGTGGCGTCCTCGACCGCACCTTCCGCGCCGACGAGCGCGTCGAGCAGGCCATGGTCGAGAAGAAGGACATGCAGTTCCTCTACCGCGACGGCGACGACTACGTGTTCATGGACAACACGACCTACGAGCAGGCCCACGTCGGCCCGTCCGCCCTGGGCGACGCCACCAACTACATCGTCGACGGCACGACCATGGTGCTGCAGTTCTACAAGGACGAGATCATCGGCACCGACATGGCCGCCGCCGTCGAGCTGACGGTGACCGACACCGAGCCCGGCATCCAGGGCGACCGGGTGTCCGGCGCCCGCAAGCCCGCGACGCTGGAGACCGGCCTGGTCGTGCAGGTACCGCTGTTCGTGAACTCGGGCGAGCGGATCAAGGTCGACACCCGCACCGGCGAGTACCTCACCCGGGCCTGAGCCGGGCTGTCGTGGGCGATCTGGAGCCGACCGAGGTCGAGAGCCGCCGCAGTGCCCGCGAGCGGGCGCTGGAGCTGCTGTACGAGGCCGAGGCCAAGGACATGCCGGCCACGGACGTCCTCGCGGCCCTGCCGGTGGCACCCACCCCGCTGGCGGTCGAGCTCGTGCGCGGGGTCGAGGCCCACCGCCCGGAGATCGACGAGCGGCTGAGCCGGCTGGTGGCGCCCCGCTGGACGCTGGAGCGCCTGGCCGCGGTCGACCGGGCCGTGCTGCGCATCGGCTCCTACGAGCTGGCCGAGGCGCCGGACCGGACCCCGGCCGTGATCATCAACGAGGCGGTCGTGCTGGCGCGCCGCTTCGGGACCGACGACTCGCCCCGCTTCGTCAACGGCGTGCTGGCGGCGGTGGCGTCCGAGGTCCGCCCGGCCGAGGAGCCCTGACGCTCGACCTCCCGGACCCCCCGCTGGCCGATCCGCAGGCCGGGGAGTCCGGGATCGTGCTGCGCCCGTGGCGCCCGACCCCGGGCGACGCCGAGGTCCTGGCCGCCGCCTGGCGTGCCGCGGGGTCCAGCACGACGACGGCGGACGTGACCCTCCGCTGGATCTCCGGCGACGCCGACCGCCGCGCCGCGGACCGGGCCCTCGACCTGGTCGTGGCGTCCGCCGCCGACGACGCCACGGCCCTGGGCGAGGTGGGGCTGCGCAACCTGGACCGGCCCCGCCGCCGCGCCGAGATCGGCTGGTGGATCGTCCCCGAGCGCCGCAACCAGGGCCTGGCCACCGCGGCGGTGCGCCTGGTGGCCACCTGGGCCCTCGGCCCGCCCTGTGACCTGGTCCGGGTGTGGGCCCGGATCGATCCGGCCAACGAGGCGTCCGCCCTGGTGGCCGAGCGGGCCGGCTTCACCCGGATCGGCCTCGCCGATGGCACGGATGTGTGGGCCGTGGGTGCTAGCCTCGGATCCTGACCGTGAAGCGGGTCCTGTGAGTCCCGCACGGACAGAGAGATGGGGAGGTCCCCGATTGGCAGAACGCGAACGCCGAAGCACGCCCCCGTTCGGGGGCGTTTTCGTTGCCCGCACACAGGTGCTCGACGCCGACGACGTGCGCCGGGCGCTGTGGCGGATGGCGCACGAGATCGTCGAGCACAACCACGGGCTCGACGAGGTGGTCCTGATCGGGCTGCAGACCGGCGGCGTGGCCTTCGCGGCCGGGCTGGCCGAGGCCCTCGCCAAGATCGACGGTGAGGCGCCGCCCCAGGGCACGCTGGACGTGGCCTTCCACCGCGACGACATCGGGCTGCGGCCGGTGCTGCCGAGCGCGGAGACGGACATCCCCACCGACCTGAACGGGCAGGTGGTCGTGCTGGTGGACGACGTGCTCTACACCGGCCGGACCATCCGGGCCGCCCTCGACGCGGTGCACACCTACGGCCGGCCCCGGGCGGTGCAGCTGGCGGTCATGGTCGACCGGGGCCACCGGGAGCTGCCGATCCGGGCCGACTACGTGGGCAAGAACCTGCCGACCCGCCGGGACGAGATGGTCAACGCCACGCTGGACGGGGTCGAGCTCGGCGAGGTCCGCAAGGAGAGTCGATGAAGCACCTGCTGGGTGTGGCCGACCTGTCGGCCGAGGACTTCGACCGCCTCCTCACCCTCACCGACGATTTCGCCGAGGTGGGCCGGCGCCGGATCCCGAAGGTCCCGGCGCTCCAGGGCCGCACGGTGACCTGGCTGTTCTACGAGGACTCGACCCGCACGCGGCTCAGCTTCGAGCAGGCGGCCAAGCGGCTGTCGGCCGACACGCTG
>DATBGF010000466.1:0-8962 GCA_036558145.1 Acidimicrobiales bacterium | reverse complement strand
GCGATGATCAGCACGGTGAGCATCGCCCACACGGTCACGTCGACGGGGATGGACGACGGCTCCCCGCGCCCGTAGCGGACCGCCATGATCAGGGGCGGCACCAGCCCGACGCCGGTCACCAGGGCCGGCCCGCGCGCGTCGCCCTTCGAGGCCGGGACGCCCCGCTCCTCGGTCAGGGCGCGCATGGTGGGGTGGAGCGCGGCGACGCCCGCGGCCAGCATGCCCACGAGCAGCGCGAGCCGCCAGAACCGGACCGGCGGGGCGCCGTACACGATCCACGCGATGTAGGTCAGGTCGCCGGCGAACGTGAGCCCGAAGCCGGCCGCCAGCCAGCGCAGGGACCGGGTGTCCTGCCACGTCGCCGACAGCAGGAACCGCACGACGATCATGAACATCAGCAGGTCGCCGGCCACGTAGGCGGCGGCGATCACGCCCGCCGCGGTCGACAGCTCCCCGTGGTCGAGCGCGGGCCTGGCCAGGTACAGCCAGGCGAGGTAGCCGCCCACGGTGGCGATGATCCCGGCGTCGATCCCCGCCCGCGGGTCGAGCCCGCCGGCTCGCCGGACGCGGATGGCGATGACGAGGCCGGCCGCGAGGAACACGTAGCCGCAGAGGTAGAGGACGTCGGACACCGACGGGAACGGGGCCGGGCCGGACAGCTCGTAGATGCCCACGGCGACGTAGCCGAGCGTGAAGAGCAGCAGGCCGGTCCCGACGAACAGCCACGCCTCGGGCGTCGGCGGACGGTAGCGGCGCACGCCCACCACCACCGCTCCGGCCGCGAGCAGCCCGACGGCGGGGTAGAGGACGAGGCCCCGCAAGGTCGTCCAGGAGGCCGGCGTGACCGCGTAGAGCGTGACGAGGGCAGCGCCGATGGCGCTGGCCCGGGCCATCAGGGCGGCGTCCTCGGGCCGGGCGTCGAGGCCCGGGGCGACCGGCGGCGACTTCGCCATGCTCCATGATCGTACGACCACTCAACGTGGTAGGCGGGGCGCCGTGCGCTAATCATGGAGCATGGCCGACCCGCCGCCGGTCGCCCGCGGGGCGGCCGTGGCCCCGGACGAGGTCCTGGAGCACACCGCGCTCGCGGTGGGCGCGTCGCTCGTCGCCGCCTTCGCGCTCGCGCCGGCCTCGTGGTGGCTCCTGCGCGAGGTCGTGCTCGTCGCCACGGCCGGCGCCGTGGCGGTCGGCTCCGTGCTGGTGGGCGTACGCCGCTACCGGCCCCGGGCGCCGCGAGCCTGGCTCCTCATCGGTGCTGGGCTCGGCCTGTTCGCGGTGGGCTATCTGGCCACGGGGGCCTACACGCTGGAGCGCAACGACGTCCTCTCGCTCCTGGCCGGCACGTTCTCCCTCGCCGGCTACCCGTTCTTCGTGGCTGCGCTGGTCGTCGCGATCCGCGCCCGGGGCGGCGGTGTCGACCGGCGGGCGGCCGTCGACGCGGGCGTCGTCGCGGCGGTGGGCGCCTACCTGGCCTGGGTGTACCTGGTGCGGCCGGCCTTCGAGCGGGGGAAGCTGTCGACGTTCCACGCCGTCGTCGTGTTCTGCTACGTGGGCGTCGACGTGCTCGTGCTGTCGGTCGTCGTGCGGTTCCTGATGGGGGCCGGCTGGCGGGCCATGCGGTCCCTACAGACCCTCACCGTCGGGGTCGCCTGCACGCTCGCTTCCGACGTCACCTACGTCGCCTGGCGCGTGTACGGGTCGCCCCCGGTGCGGGTGTGGCAGACCCTGGTCGTCGCGGGCCTGGTGGCGACAGGCGTCGCGGCGCTGGATCCGTCGATGCGGGCCCTGACCGAGGAGACGGGCGACCCCGCGGCGCAGCGGGACACCGGGCGCCTGGTCTTCCTCGCGGCGCTCGCGCTGGTCCCCCCGCTGATGCTGGCGGCGCGCTGGGCCCAGGGCGCCACCCTCTACATCCCCGCCAGCGTGGTGGTGTGGGTGGTGCTGGCCCTGCTGCTCGGCGCCCGGTTCCGGCTGGCCGCCCGGCTGGCACGGGAGGAGGCGGAGCGGGAGGCGACGCTCACCCGCTATGCGGCGGAGGTGCTGGCGGCCGGGGACCGGGAGGAGATCCTGGCCGCGGCCCGGCGGGCCCTCGTGGGCCTGTCGGCGAGCGGGCACGGGCGAGCCCGGCTCGTGCTGGGGGACGGGGACCAGCCGGCGCCTGCGCCCGCGGCGACCTGGCCCGTGACCCTGGCCGGCGAGCCGGTCGGGATGGTGGCAGCAGAGTGCTCGGGGGTGGTGGTGCGGCGGTGGCGGGGGGCGTTGGGGGCGATCGCGTCGCAGTTGTCGATGGCGTTGGAGCGGGATGGGTTGTTGGCCACCGAGCGGGCCACGGCGGAGTCGTTGGTGGCCCAGAACGAACGGTTGCGGGAGCTGGACGCGATGAAGGACAGCTTCGTGTCCTCGGTGTCCCATGAGCTGCGGACCCCGTTGACCTCGATGGTGGGGTTCTTGGAGATCCTGCGTGACGGCGAGGTCGGTGAGCTCTCCGCCGAGCAGGCCCATGTGGTCGAGATCATCGAACGCAACGGCCACCGCCTGGAACGCCTGATCGGCGACATTCTGGTGGCGGCCCGTTTCGATTCGGGTCGCATGCGCTTCGACATGGGCTGGGTCGATCTGGCCGCGTTGCTGGCGGCGCGGGTCGAGTCCATCGAGGCGCTGGCCGCGTCGCGTTCGATCCGGCTGGGTCTGTCGGTGGAGGCGGGGCTGGCTCCGGTCTGGGGTGACGAGATGCGCCTGGGCGGGCTGGTCGACAACCTGTTGTCCAACGCCGTGAAGTTCACGCCCGAGGGCGGTGCGGTGGCGGTGTCGGCGGGCCGCGAGGACGGTGGGGAGGTGGTCGAGGTCACCGACACCGGGATGGGCATGGCCCCCGCTGACCTGGACCACGTCTTCGACCGGTTCTACCGGGCCGCCAACGCCGGGACCGTGGTCGGCACCGGGCTGGGCCTGTCCATCGCCCAGGCCACCGCCCAAGCCCACGGCGGGCGCATCGACGTCACCAGCACCCTCGGCACCGGCACCACCTTCCGCGTCCACCTCCCAGAAAAGACCGCGACGCCCGACCACGACGAGGTGACAGATGACCGATCCCCAGCCGCCCGAGGGTGACGCGCAGCCCGTGGTGCTGGCCGCGGACGACGACGCCGACGTGCTCGAGCTGGTGACGTTCCGCCTGGAGCGCTCCGGGTACACCGTGCTGCAGGCGCACGACGGCGAGGAGGCCTGGGACCTGATCCGCGACGCCCATCCCGACCTGGCCGTGCTCGACGTGATGATGCCCAAGCTCGACGGCTTCGAGTTCACCCGGCGCATCCGGGCCGACGAGGCCACGCGCCGCATCCCGGTCATCCTGCTGACCGCCCGCGCCCAGGACCCCGACGTCCAGCAGGGCTTCGACGCCGGGGCCGACGACTACCTCCGCAAGCCCTTCAGCCCCCAGGAGCTGCGCTCCCGGGTCCAGGCCATCCTCGGGCGCCGCTGACCCATGGTGCCCGTCGCGGTCGCGATCCTCGCGGTCCTCCTCGCCAACCTCGCGCTCGTCGTGCTCATCGCCGGCCGGCGCATGCGCGCCCGGCGCTACGCACGCCGCGACGGCCGGCTCCTGGCCCAGCTGCGGCGCCCGGCGTTGGAGCTCGTCGACGGCGACGGCGCCGCGGACCCGCCGGTGCTCGACGGCCAGGAGGCGAGGGTCTTCGTCGAGATCCTGTCGCACTACGGCCGCCAGGTCCGCGGCGAGCCCCACGACCGCATCGTCGCCTACTTCGAGACCCACGGCGTCGTCGACGAGCAGCTCCGCCGCCTGGGCCACCAGCGGGCGTGGGTGCGGGCCACGGCCGCGTACACCCTGGGGGACACCGGTGCCCCCCGGGCCGCGCCCGCCCTGGTGGCCTGCCTCGACGACCGGTCGCCCGACGTGCGGGCCGCGGCCTGCCGCAGCCTCGGGCGCCTCGGTGCGATCGAGGCGATCGAGCCGATCGTGGCGGCGGGCGTCAGCCGCCGCGTGCCCGGCGCCGTGGTCCGGCTCGCGCTGTTCGACGTCGGGCCCCCGGCCGTCACCCCGCTGGTCGCCCTGTGCGGCCACGACGAGCCGCGGGTCCGGGCGGCGGCGGTCCAGCTCGTCGGCCTGTTGGGCGATGCGACCAGCGGCACCGCCATCGACGGCCTGCTGGCCGATCCCGAGGCCTCCGTGCGCGCCGCGGCCGCCGCCGCGCTCGGTCGCCTCGGCGCCGGCCACGCCCGGGACGATCTGGTGGTGGCGTTGGGCGACGGAGTGGCGGAGGTGCGCACCGAGGCCGCCCGCGCCCTGGGCCAGATCGGCGGGCGGACGGCCTGCGGCGCGCTCGTCGGTGTGGCGCGCGACGATGCCTTCGAACCGGCCCACGCCGCCGCCGAGGCGCTCGCCGTCCTCGACCCCGCGCTGGTCTCGCGCCTGGCCGGCGAGCCGGGTGCCGGGCCCCACCTGCGGGAGGCGGCTGGGCGGGTGGCGCTGTGAGCGTCCTGCGCACGGCGCTCATCGCGTTCTCGGTGGTGTCCTTCGTCTACTTCTTCCTGCTGAACGCCCTCTACCTGTTGCTCACCGGCCTGGCCTGGCTCCAGATCGGCCGCGAGATCCGCAAGCGGGCCTTCCTCGGCCTGGACGAGGCGTTCCGCTCGCCGCTCACGCCGGGCATCTCCGTGCTGGTCCCCGCCTACAACGAAGCGGCGGTCATCGTCGCCAGCGTGCGGTCGCTGCTGGCGCTGCGCTACCCGCGCCACGAGGTGGTCGTGGCCAGCGACGGTTCCACCGACCGCACGATCGCGGTGCTGGCCGAGGCGTTCGACCTCGTCCCGGTCCCGCTCGCCCTGCGCGACAGCGTCCCGTCGGCCCAGATCCGGGCCACGTTCCTGTCCCGGCGCCACCCCAACCTGATCGTCGTGGACGAGGACAACGGCGGCCGCTCCGATGCCCTCAACGCCGCACTGCGGGCGGCGCGCCACCCGTACGTGTGCGTGATCGACGCCGACTCCCTGCTGGAGGAGGACGCGCTCATCAAGGTGGCCAAGCCGATCCTGGACGACCCCGACCTGCTGGTCGCCACGGGCGGCACGATCCGCATCGCCAACGGCTGCCGGGTGGACCACGGCCGGGTGGTCGAGGTGCGGCTGCCGGCCAACCGGCTGGCGACCATCCAGGTGCTCGAGTACTTCCGCGCCTTCCTCGACGCCCGCGTCGGGTGGAGTCGCCTGAACGCGCTGGGGATCATCTCCGGCGCCTTCGGGTTGTTCCACCGGGATCTCCTCCTGATCGTCGGCGGCTACTGGACCGACACGGTGGGCGAGGACTTCGAGCTGACCCTCCGGCTGCACCGCTACCTGCGGGACCGGGGCGAGCCGTACCGGATCGCGTTCGTGTCCGACCCGGTGTGCTGGACCGAGGTGCCCGAGCAGATAAGCACCCTGGGGCGCCAGCGGCGGCGCTGGCAGCGCGGCCTGTGGCAGGGCATCCGCCGCCACCAGCACATGATGCTCAACCCCCGCTACGGCGCCGTGGGGATGCTGGCGATGCCGTACTTCCTGGTCTTCGAGTTCCTGAGCCCGGTGTTCTCGCTCGGGGGCCTGCTCGTGACCACCGGCCTGTGGCTCTCCGGGCTCGTGTCCACCTTCTACTTCCTCGCCTTCCTCTTCATCTCGATCGCCCACGGCGCGCTGCTCACGATCGCCGCGCTCGTGGTGGAGGAGTTCGGCTACCACCGCTACACCCACCGGCGCGAGCTGGTCCGCCTGATCGGCTACGCGGTGCTGGAGGGCATCGGCTTCCACCAGCTGCACGACATCTGGCGGACGATGGGCTACGTCGACCTGGCCCGGGGCACCACCGGCTGGGGCGCGCAGCAGCGCCACGGCTTCGAGCCCACCCCGGAGACGGAGGCGGAGTCGGCCGTGTCCGGTCAGGCCCGGAGCACGCGCCCCTCGCCCGGCGGGAGCGTCGGCCACCAGCGCCCGTAGCGCCCGCCGTAGATGGCGGGCCCGCGGCGGGCCAGGAAGGCGGCGAGGTCGCGGGCCTCGCGGGCCAGGCCGTCCCAGGCCTCGTCGGGGAGGGGATGGAAGGCCCGGGCCTCGATGGCGCCCCCGACCGGCCGCCACACGCCCGCGACGTGGCCGTCCACCAGCAGCGTGGGGAGCACGTCGCCGTTGCGGCGGATCACCAGCGGCCGGTACGCGTCGGGGATGACCCGGCTGCGGTCGGCGTAGGCCAGCAGGACGCTGTCCCACATCGCCATCAGCCGGGGCGGGGCCGGCGTGTCCCCGCCCGGGAGCGGCGCGCCGGCGACGTCGAAGAGCTGCCGGCCGCCGGGGCCCTCCAGCGTCGTGAGCGTCGGGGAAATGGCCGCCAGCGCCTGGCGGACCGTGGTCCGCTTGTGCAGGGCGAACTGGGCGAAGTCCTCCGCCGAGGCGGGCCCGAACCCCTCCAGGTAGCGGCGGATCAGGCGCTGGAGGGCCTCGCTCGGATCGGCCGGCGGCGGCTTCGGTGGCGCGGCCACGTACGCCGGCCGCGGGCCGAACGACCACGGCCCGCCCGTCGGGGCGTGGACCAGGGGAGCGAACGCTCGCAGCGCCCACCAGACGCCGGGGTCGGGTGCCGCGCCGAGGCGCTCTGCCAGCATCGCCTCCACCTCCGCGTTGCGGCGGGGCTCGGACGCGAAGGCGACCACTTCGGGGGCCAGCGCGTCCAGGTCGGCGACGGACAGGCCGGTGGAGGTGAAGCGCCGGTCGAACAGGCGGGCGGCCCGCAGCGTCGGGAGCATGGCGTCGTGGACCATCGGGTACTCGCTGCCCTCCACGGCGTGCAGGGTGATGCGCATGAGAGTGGCCTTCACCACCGCCCGGGTGGCGAAGGCGGCGTCGAGGTCGGCGGGGTCGAACGGCGCGAGCCGGTTCCACAGGGCGACGTAGGGCGACGGCGCCTCCTGCGCCTGGAGAGCGACCACCCGGTGGACCGCGTCCACGACGCCGAGGCGCTCGCGCCGCAGCAGCAGCTGGCGGGCGAGCGTGGCGCGGTTGAGGTCCCGCAGCGTGAGGGCCATGCGTGGCTCAGGCTCGGGCGTGGTGGTCGACGATCCGCGTCAGCAGGTCGACGAGCCGGCGGCGCTCCACGGGCGACAGCGGCGCGAGCAGGTCGTCCTGGGCCTGGTCGAGCAGCCGGTCGAGCTTGTGGAGATGGCGCCGGCCGGCGGTGGTGAGGGTGATGACGTTGCGGCGGCGGTCGGCGGGATCGGGGGAGCGTTCCACGAGCCCGCGCCCGGCCAGGTCGTTGAGGGCGGCCACGATGTCGCTGCGGTCGATGGTGGTGCGGCGGCTGAGGTCGGCCTGGCTGGCGGGCCCGCCGTCGTCGAGCGCGGCGAGCAGGACGTAGTGGTAGCGGCGGCCGTCCTCGGCGGCCAGCGCCTCGGCCACCAGCCGGTTGGCGGGCAGGGCGGCCTGGTTGAGCAGCCAGCTGGTCTTGGCCCGCACCCGGGCGGGCGCCACGCGGTCCATCGGGCTCAGAACCTACCAAGAAGTCGTTGGTCACACCCACGATCGCGACTATCGTTGGTAACGCCAACGTTGGACACGCCAACGTTGATGGACCAGGGAGACATCATGACCGCCACGCTCGAACTGCAGCAGCTCTCGGACCGGGCCGAGATCACCGACCTCGTCGCCCGGCTGGGCGCCTGCCTGGACGAGTCCGGCTTCGACGGCATGGGAGACCTGCTGACCGGCGACGTCACGGTGCGGACGCCAGGCGGCCAGGCCGCCGGCCGCGACGACGTCGTCGCCCAGGCCCGACGGACCCACCCGGCGGACCAGCGCTTCCAGCACGTCATCACCAACCTGCTGGTCGACCTGGACGGCGACCGGGCCACGGCCCGGGCCAACCTGGCCGTCCACGTCACCGTCCCCGGCGACGGGCCCGCCGCCGAGGGCGCCCCGGCCCCGGCCCCCCGGGCCAGCATCGGCGAGGTGTACCGGTTCGGCCTGGCCCGCACCGGGGCCGGCTGGCGCTTCGCCTCCATCGAGACCGAGCCGCTGTGGCTCTCCGGCACGCTGCCGCCGACGCCGCGGCCCCGGTAGCCGGATCGCGTATCCTGCGGGCGGACATGGCGAGGAGTGCGCAGGTCAGCGTGCTGGGGCCGGTGCGGCTGCTCTTGGACGGGCAGGACCGCACCCCTGGTGGCGCGCTGCAGCGCCGGCTCCTGTGCGCCCTCGCCCTGCAGGGCGCCGGCAGTCCGGGCGGGGACCTGGCCGGCCTGATGTGGCCCGAGGGCCTCCCGACCGACCACCGGGCCGCGCTCCAGACCCACGTCTTCCGCCTGCGCCGGCTGCTGCCCGAGGGGGCCATCAGCACCACGACCGGCGGCGCCTACCGGCTCGACCTGGGGACCGACGCGCTCGACGCCACCCGCTTCGAGGCGGTCGTCTACGCCGCCGCCGCGCTGCGGGCCCAGGACCCCGAGGCGGCGGCGGCCCGCCTGGACGAGGCCCTCGGCTGGTGGCGGGGCACGCCCTACGACGAGCTGGCCGAGGTCGACGACGCCCGCATCGAGGCCGCCCGGCTGGCCGAGCTGGGCCTACGGGCCCGCGAAGAGCGCTTCGACTGCCTGCTGGACCTGGGCCGCCACCAGGAGGCGCTGGCCGACCTGGAGGCGTTCGCGGCGCACGAGCCGCTGCGCGAGCGGCCCCAGGCCCTGCTCATGGTGGCCCTGCACCGCAGCGGGCGCCGGGCCGACGCGCTGGCGACGTACGACCGCTTCCGCCGGGGGCTGGCCGCGGACCTGGGCATCGACCCGTCGGCCGGGCTGCGCGACCTCCACGACGCCATCGTCACCGACGAGGTGCGGGCCCCGGCGGCGCCCCCGCCGTCGCGGGCCGCGGCGGGCAGCGTGCCCCGCTTCGGCTCCCGTCTCATCGGGCGGGACCCGCTCCTCGTCGAGGTCGT
>DATBGF010000465.1:0-6713 GCA_036558145.1 Acidimicrobiales bacterium | reverse complement strand
CCCTCGTAGAGCGACCCGCCCGGGAAGGCGTCGAGCCGCTCGGCCAGGCGCTCGAGCTCGTCAGCGACGACCGCCAGCTCTTCCGCCGGGGCGGGGCTGCCGTGGAGCCGGTCGAGGATGTGGCGCAGCGCCGCGCCGGTGCGGTGCAGCTCGGCCCGCCGGGGCGAGGCGGGCGCCTCGGCCAGGTCGGAGAGGAACTCCGGCCAGCCGGCCGAGCCGGGGGTGTACATGTCGGGTTCGGACACGGCACCCGTCTAGCAGGGCGACCGCACCCCCGTCACGCAGGGGAGTCGACGTCCACGAAGAGCGGGGCGTGGTCGCTGGGCTTGGCGCCCTTGCGGGCGTTGCGGTCGACCAGGGCCCAGCGCACCCGGTCGGCCAGGTCGGAGGACAGGAGCACCAGGTCGATCCGCATCCCCCGGTGGGCGGGGAAGTTGCCGGCGCGGTAGTCCCACCAGCTGAACAGCCCCTCGACGCCCTCGTAGCGCTCGCGGAACACGTCGCGCAGGCCGTACGCCTCCAGCTCGTCGACCGCGGCGCGCTCCTCGGGCGTGACGTGGGTGTCGCCCACGAAGGCCGAGGGCTTCCACAGGTCGATGTCGGCGCGCGCCACGTTGAAGTCGCCGCACAGCGCCACGGGCAGGGGCTCCTCCCCCGGCCGGTCGGCATCGGCCTCCAGGTGGTCCCGCAGGCGGGCCAGCCAGCGCAGCTTGTACCGGAACTGCTCGTGGCCGACCGCCCGGCCGTTGGGCACGTAGACCGAGGACACCCGCACGCCCCCGCACGTGGCCGTCACCAGCCGGGCCTCGTCATCGGCCGGCTTGCCGTCGGCGAAGCCGGACACCGGGTCGTCGAGCCCCACCCGGCTCAGGATCGCCACCCCGTTCCAGCGGCCCTCGCCGTGGTGGACGCTGGCGTAGCCCCGGGAGTGGAACACGAGGGCGGGGAAGCCGTTGTCGCTCGCCTTGGTCTCCTGCAGGCACAGGACGTCGGGCTGGGCGATGTCGAGCCAGCCGACGATGCGCTCCATGCGCTCGACCGTGAGCGCGTTCACGTTCCAGGTGGCGATGCGCACGGTGACGCAACCTACCGGCGGGATCAGGCCCCGGCCGCCTCGGCCGCGTCGCCCACCAAGGCCGCGACAGCCCCGTTCCCGCCGTCGCCTCCGGACTTCGCGCTCGCGTTGCGTGCCCGAGACTTCCGGACCGGAGCCTCCGCGGCCGCCGGTTCCGTCGCCTTCGCCGCCGGTTCCGTCGCCTTCGCCGTCGCCTTGGCCGCGGACTTCGCGGTCGCCTTGCGAGCCCGCGACTTGCGCGCCGGAGCCTCCGCGGCCGCCGCCTCGCCAGGAACCTCCGCCGCCGCGGCCGGAGCGGCCTTCGCGGTCGCCTTGCGGGCCCGGGACCTGCCCGCCGGAGCCTCCGCAGCCGCCTGCTCGCCGGGAACCTCCGCGGCCGCCGGCTCAGCCGGAGCCGCCTGCGCGGTCGCCTTGCGAGCCCGGGACCTGCGCACCGGAGCCGCCGGGGCCGCCGCCTCGCCGGGAACCTCCGCGGCCGCCGGCTCAGCCGGAGCGGCCTTCGCGGTCGCCTTGCGGGACCGGGACTTGGGCACCGGAGCCGCCGCGGCAGGGGCCGGCTCGACCGCCTCGACCGCCTTGGCGGTTGCCTTGCGGGACCGGGACTTGCGGGCCGGAGCCTCCGCCGGCTCGGCCTGGGCCTGCTCGACCGGAGCGGCTGCCGCCTTGCGGGACCGGGACTTGCGGGCCGGGGCGGCGGCTTCGGCGGCGGCTGCGTCCGTGGTGTCGGGGACGGTCGGAGCGGCCTCGTCCTCGGGGGCGGGCGGGGGTGCCGCCGGGATCTCGACCACGCCGGGGACGGCCAGGTCGATGCCACGCCGGGGCGGGTCGATCGCCACCACCACGAAGCGTCGCACCTCGCCGACCCGCAGGATGCCCTTGGCGGTGCGCGGGGCCGGGTGCGCCAGGTTGCGCAGCGGGATGTAGGCCCGGGCCTCGCCCACCAGCACGTAGGCGCCGTGCGAGCTGAAGCGCTCGATGGTGGCCTCGACCTCACTGCCCACCGGGTGCCGGCCGACGAAGTCGATGAAGGGCAGGGCCTCGTTGTAGGGGTCCAGCCCCCGGCCTGCCTTGTCACCGGCACCGTCCGGCTCGGCCGCCACCGCGGCGACGGTCTCGGCCGCGGGCACCGCGGCCTTCTCCGCCGCGGCCTTCGACCGGCGCCGGCGGCCCGGCTTGTCGGCGGGGGCGGGCTCGGCGCCGTCCGGCGTGGCGGCGGCCGTGGCCGCGGCTTCCTCGGCGACCGAGGCCGCGACCTCGGCCACCTTCTCGGCCGCCTTGGCCACCTTGCGGGCCTCGCTGACGGCCCGGCGGCTGGTCGGCCCCCGCACCGGGGCCCGTTCCATGAACACCCAGCCCACGTGGGGCACGGGCTTGCCGCCGAAGAGCCGGCCGCGCTCGAAGAGCCACGGATAGTCGCCGTGGAACTCCTGGAACGAGTCGTTGGACAGGATCGCCGCCCCGGCGCGCCGCGCGATCTGGAGGACGAAGGCGTCGCCCCGGCCGATCGCACCCGCGGGCGGGGTGATCAGCTCGTTGGCGGTGACCGCGTCCTCGTAGGTCTGGCGCTCCTTGCGATCGATGCGGTTGGGGAACGTCGCGTCCACGACCACGGTCACGTGAGTGGGCGAGTACTCCTCGACGAACGCCTGCACCGCCTCGTCCAACTGGGCGAGGCTGGGCGTGTCGCGACCCTCGGTGGCGATGTTGGAACCGTCGATGATGACGTGCTTGATCTTCATTGCGGGCTGCATTCAACCAAATGAACGTGGGACTACGGAGGACCGGTCCCGCTACGGTGCCGGGCGATGACCACCTCGACTGCCGAGGTCACCGACCTGCTCCAACACCTCATCCGCAATGCCTGTGTCAACGACGGCACCCGCGGATCGGGGATGGAGACCCGCAGCGCGGACCTCCTCGCAGGATACTTCGAAGGCTCGGGCGTTGACATCGGGCGCTACGAGCCCGCCCCGGGCAGGACCAGCCTCGTGGCCCGCATCGAGGGCAGTCGCGCCGACGCGCCGACCCTGCTCCTCATGGGCCACACCGACGTGGTGCCGGCCAACGCCGAGCGCTGGCAGCGCGACCCGTTCGGCGGCGACCTGGTCGACGGCGAGGTGTGGGGCCGGGGCGCGGTCGACATGCTGAACCTCACCGCCTCGATGGCCGTGGCCACCCGCCGCCTCGCCGCCTCGGGGTTCCGGCCCGAGGGCACGCTGGTGTACCTGGCCGTGGCCGACGAGGAGGCCCAGGGCACCTGGGGCGCCGACCATCTGGCCCAGCACGAGCGCGACGCGGTGGCGGCCGACTACGTCATCACCGAATCGGGCGGCATCCCGGTGCCGGGCGGCGACGGCGCGCTGCGCCTGCCGGTGCTGGTGGGCGAGAAGGGCTCGTGCTGGTCGACGCTGCGCATCACGGGCACGCCCGGGCACGCCTCCCAGCCCTACGCCACCGACAACGCCCTCGTCACCGCGGCCCAGGTGGTCCAGCGCCTGGCCGAGTTCCGGCCCGAGACCCGCATCCACGACTCGTGGCGCCGATTCCTGGGCGGGATGGGGCTCCCGGACGAGGTCACCGCCCCCCTGCTCGACCCGGACCGCTTCCTCGACGCCCTCGCCACCCTGCCGACGGGCATGGCCCGCCAGTTCCACGCCTGCACCCACACCACGATCGCCCCCACGGTGGTCCACGGCGGGACCAAGACGAACGTCATCCCCGACTGCGTCGACGTGCAGCTCGACATCCGCACGCTGCCGGGACAGACCCTGGCCGAGGTCCAGGGCCTGCTCGACGAGGCGCTCGGCGACCTGGCCGGGCGGGTCGAGATGGTCCAGGTCCACGACGACCCGGCCACCGAGTCGCCGGTCGACACCCCGCTGTGGGACTCGCTGTCCCGCGTCAGCCAGGCGTTCTACTCCGGCAGCCATCTCGTGCCCCTGCTCAGCGTGGGCGCCACCGACGCCCGCTTCTTCCGGCGCCTCGGCGTCACGTCCTACGGCTTCGGCATGTTCAGCGAGAAGCTCACGTTCGAGGACTACGGCCGCATGTTCCACGGCGACGACGAGCGGGTGGACGTCGAGTCCCTGCGCCTGTCGACCGACATGTGGGAGGCCGTGGCCCGCGACCTCCTGGTGGGCTGACATGACGATCCGCGCGGTCATCTTCGACGTCGGGGGCGTCATCTCCACCAGCCCGTTCGAGGCGTTCACCCGCTACGAGTCGGCGAACGGGCTGCCGGAGGGCCTGCTCCGGGGGCTCAACGCCACGAACCCGGACAGCAACGCCTGGGCCCGGATGGAGCGCAGCGAGGTCGACCTGCCCGGCTTCGCGGCCCTGTACGAGGCCGAGGCGGCCGCCGCCGGCCACACCATCGACGGCCTGGCGGTGCTGGCGCTGCTCAGCGGCGAGATGCGCCCGGCGATGGTCGAGGCGGTGCGCCGCTGCCACGAGCGGCTCAAGACCGCCTTCCTCACCAACAACTTCGGGCCCGGCGGCGGGGCGGACCGGGGCGACGGGCCCTGGAACGGGCTGAGCGAGCACGTCGACGTGATCGTCGAGTCGAGCCGGGTCGGCCTGCGCAAGCCCGACCCCGCCATCTACCGGCTGGTGTGCGAGGAGCTCGGCGTCGAGCCGCACGAGGCCGTGTTCCTCGACGACCTCGGTGTCAACCTCAAGCCGGCCCGGGCCCTCGGGATGACCACGATCAAGGTCGTCGACCCCGACGCCGCCCTGGCCGAGCTGGAAGCGGTGGTGGGCTTCCCCCTGCGCTGAGGAAGCTGCCATTGTTCCGTCCATGCACACGAGGGGGGCGCTGGCGATCCTGCTGGCCGCGGCGCTGACCGCCGGTTGCGGCGGCGGGGGCGGCGGCGACGACGGTGCCGGCGAGCGCGACTCGGCCCAGGACGACACCACCGCGCCGGACGAGGCCGCCGCCACCAGCCCGGCCTGCGACCTGCTGACCACCGACGAGGTCTCCGACCTGTTCGGCCACCCGGCCGAGGTGGTGCCGGGCGAGGCCGGATCGGAGGCGGTGGCCGCCAACTGCCTGTGGGAGGCCGAGGTCGGCGACGAGGACGCCCCGACGCTCTACCAGCTGCAGCTGTCGGTGTTCACGGGCGGGGGCGCGCTCGATCCCGCCAGCTGGGGTGGCACGCCCGAGCCGCTGGCCGGCCCGGGCGAGGACGCCTTCCTGGTCCGCAGCGGCGGTGAGATGGGCACGACCGCGGGCTACCGCACCGGCGACACCACGGTCCTGCTCCACTACGGGATCCTGCTGGGCGAGGACGCGCCCGACCCGGCCGCTCAGGCCGACGACGTCGCCGGCCTGCTCACGACGATCGACGGGCGCCTGGACTGAAGGGGTGACGCGACGCGCTGAGGGGGATCAGCCCGTCGCCTGGAGTGAGTCGTACTCCTCGCCCGTGTCCTGCCAGTCCTCGAACTGGATGACGCCCATCTCGGTGAACTTGGTGCGCAGCCAGCCCTCGCCCGCGTCCAGCAGGCCCAGCTTCTTGCAGTTGGGCACGATCTTGGAGAACAGCATCTGCTGGAACATGCCGCGGCCCTGGTCCTGGAGCACCAGCGGGAGGATCTCCGCGGGCTTGATCCCCATGCGCTCCCACACCTCCTGCTGGAGGAACCGGTCGCGCATCCGGATGGCGGCCTCGAAGGCGAACTCCTGGCGCTCGCGCAGCTCGGCGTCGCTGAGCTCGGCGTAGTACTCCTTGAGCGACAGCACGCCGAAGGCCACGTGGCGGGCCTCGTCCGACATGACGTAGCGCAGGAGCTGCTTGAGCAGCGGGTCCGGCGTCATCTGCTGCATGAAGCCGAAGGCGGCCAGGGCCAGGCCCTCGACCATGATCTGCATGCCCAGGTAGGTCATGTCCCAGCGGCTGTCGTTGATGATGTCGTCGAGCAGCAGCTTGAGGTGGGCGTTGATCGGATAGAAGCCGTTCTGCTTCTCCTGCAGGTACTTGGCGAAGACCTCGACGTGGCGGGCCTCGTCCATCACCTGCGTGGACGCGTAGTACTTCGCGTCGATCCACGGGACCGTCTCGACGATCTTGGCCGTGCAGATCAGCGCGCCCTGCTCGCCGTGCATGAACTGGCTCAGCGTCCAGTTGTCCATCTCGATGGACAGCTTGATGAAGTCGGCCTCGGTGAAATGCTCGAGCGGGGTGCCGCTGACGTCGGACTGCATCTCGGCGAACTGGAGGCGCTGCAGCGCGGCGTTCTTCTCCAGGTCCACGTCGGTGTCCCAGGGCAGGTCGGTCTCGCCGTTCCACTGGGCCCGCTTGGCCTTCTCGTAGAGCTTGTTGAGGGCCGGGCGCTCGCCCTTCTCGTAGTCCCACGTGAAGATGGCGTCGGCGTTGTCCTGGACGACGTGGATGGCCTCGTCGACGTCCGTGTTGCTGACCGAGAGGATCGCCTCGAGATCGTTGATCTCCTCGCGCCCGATGATGTCAGCGTTGGCGGCGTACTCGTCGAGCGCCATGGAGCCCCCTCAGGTGGGTCGTCCGATCCGAATAACGAGCATTATCGCCGAACGGACCCCGACGGCGTAAGGCGAGATTCAGTGACGTTGGTCACCCCGCCCCAGGGGTCGCGGGGATCAGACGGAGAGGGCGGCGTCGAT
>DATBGF010000464.1:0-16379 GCA_036558145.1 Acidimicrobiales bacterium | reverse complement strand
TGGATGCCCACGCTGTCGGGCGACACCCAGGCCGTGCTGGCCACCGACAAGGTGCGCTTCCAGGGCCAGGAGGTCGCCTTCGTGGTGGCCGAGGACCGCTACTCGGCCCGAGACGCGCTCGAGCTGATCGACGTCGAGTACGAGGTGCTGCCTGTGGTCGCCGACGCCAAGAAGGCGATGGACGCCGACGCGCCCGTGATCCGCAGCGACAAGGAAGGCAAGACCGACAACCACATCTTCGACTGGGAGTCGGGCGACAAGGCGCACTGCGACGAGCTGTTCGCGGGCGCCGAGGTCGTCGTGGCCGAGGACATCCTCTACCCCCGTTCCCACCCGGCCCCGCTGGAGACGTGCGGGTCGGTGGCCCACATGGACAAGGTCACGGGCAAGCTCACCTGCTGGATCACCAGCCAGGCGCCCCACGCCCACCGCACCGTGTACGCGCTGGTGGCGGGCCTGCCCGAGCACAAGATCCAGGTCATCTCGCCCGACATCGGCGGCGGCTTCGGCAACAAGGTGCCGATCTACCCCGGCTACGTGTGCGCCGTCGTCGGCACCATCGTCACCGGCAAGCCGGTGAAGTGGATGGAGGACCGCTCCGAGAACCTCATGACCACGGGGTTCGCCCGGGACTACCACATGCACGGCGAGATCGCCGCCACCCGCGAGGGCAAGATCCTCGGACTGCGGGTCGACGTCATCGCCGACCACGGGGCGTTCAACGCCAGCGCCAACCCCACCAAGTTCCCGGCCGGGTTCTTCAACATCTTCACCGGCAGCTACGACCTCCAGGCGGCCCACTGCAAGGTCACCGGGGTCTACAGCAACAAGGCGCCGGGCGGCGTGGCCTACGCCTGCTCGTTCCGGATCACCGAGGCCGTGTACCTGGTCGAGCGCATCGTCGACTGCCTGGCGGCCGAGCTGGGCATGGACCCGGCCGAGTTGCGGATGAAGAACCTGCTGCGGCCCGAGCAGTTCCCGTACATGACCCAGACCGGCTGGGAGTACGACTCGGGCGAGTACCCGCGGGCGCTGCAGCAGGCGCTGGACATCGCGGGCTACGACGCGCTGCGCCAGGAGCAGGCCGACAAGCGGGCCCGGGGCGAGCTCATGGGCATCGGCGTCAGCTTCTTCACCGAGGGCGTGGGCGCCGGGCCCCGCAAGCACATGGACATCCTCGGCTTGGGCATGGCCGACGGCTGCGAGCTCCGGGTCCATCCCACGGGCAAGGCGGTCGTGCGGCTCAGCGTCCAGACCCAGGGCCAGGGCCACGAGACGACCTTCGCCCAGATCGTGTCCAGCCAGCTCGGCATCCCGCCCGAGGACATCGAGGTGGTCCACGGCGACACCGACCAGACCCCGTTCGGCCTCGGCACCTACGGGTCGCGCTCCACGCCGGTGTCGGGCGCGGCGGCCGCCGTCGTGGCCCAGCGGGTGCGGGACAAGGCCCGCATCGTGGCCGCCGCCGCCCTGGAGTGCAGCCCCGACGACCTGGAGTGGGAGCACGGCCGCTGGTTCGTGAAGGGCGACCCGTCCCAGGGCAAGACCATCCAGGAGATCGCGCTGCTGGCGCACTCCAGCCTCGAGCTGCCCGAGGGCGTGGAGGGCCACCTCGACGCCAGCGCCGTCTACAACCCGCCCAACCTGACCTACCCGTTCGGCGCCTACATCGCGGTGGTGGACGTCGACTCCGGGACCGGCCAGGTGGCGGTACGCCGCTTCATCGCGGTGGACGACTGCGGTCCTCGCATCAACCCGATGATCGTGGAGGGCCAGATCCACGGCGGCCTGGCCGACGGCGTGGGCATGGCGCTGATGGAGTCCATCGCCTTCGACACCGACGGGAACTGCCTCGGCGGGTCGTTCATGGACTACCTGCTGCCCACCTCGCTGGAGTGCCCGTCCTGGGAGCTGGGCGAGACGGTCACGCCGTCGCCCCACCACCCGCTCGGGTGCAAGGGCGTGGGCGAGTCCGCCACGGTGGGCTCGCCGGTGGCCATCGTCAACGCCGTGGTCGACGCCCTGGCGCCCTTCGGCGTGCGCCACGCCGACATGCCGTTCACCCCGGCCCAGGTGTGGCTGGCCATGCAGGGCCGCCCGGCCCGCACCGACCTGGCCTTCGAGTGAGGCAGCGCAGGTGAACCCCGCGGTCACCGCCCGGGCCGGCGAGCTGCGACGGGCGCGGCTCGCGTTCGTCCACGCCCGGGTGGTGCGCGCGGAGCGGCCGACGTCCGCCAAGCCCGGCGACGAGGCCCTGGTCCTGCCGGACGGCACGATCGAGGGCTTCGTCGGCGGCGCCTGCGCGGAGGCGACCGTGCGGGCCCAGAGCCTGTCGCTGCTCGACTCGGGCGACTCGCTGCTGCTGCGGATCCAGCCGGAGGGCGACGTGCCGGCCGGCTCCGACGAGCGGTCGGCCGGGGCCCTCACCGTGGTGAACCCGTGCCTGTCGGGCGGCACGCTGGAGATCTTCCTGGAGCCGGTCGTGCCCGAGCCCGTGCTGGCGGTGATGGGGGAGTCGCCCATCGCCCAGGCGCTGGCCGACCTCGCTCCCCGGGTCGGGCTCGAGGTGGCGCCGGGGGACGTCGCCCTCGGGGACCTGACCGCGCTGGTCGTGGCGTCGCACGGCCGCGAGGAGGAGGACGTCCTCGTGGCCGCGCTGGAGGCGGGCGTGCCCTACGTCGGCCTGGTGGCCAGCCCCAAGCGCGGCGCCGCCGTGGTGGCGGGCCTGGCGACCGACGACGCCCGGCGGGCGGCAGTCCACACCCCGGCGGGGCTGGACATCGGCGCCCGCACGCCCGCCGAGGTGGCCCTGTCGATCCTGGCCGAGATCGTGTCGCTGCGGCCGCGTCCCACGTCGTCGCTGGGCTCCCCCACAGGCGGGCCGGAGCGCCTTGGCGAGCAGGCGTCCGGCCCGCCGCCCACCGTCACGGACCGGGTGTGCGGGATGACGGTGGTGGCCGACGACGAGGCGCTGCACCTCGACCACGAGGGCGAGCGCTACTGGTTCTGCGGCAGCGGCTGCCTGCGGGCCTTCGCCGCCGACCCGGGCGCCTACCTATCGTGACGGGCACGCCCACCGACATCCGCGACGTCGACGACATGCGCCGGCGGCTCGACGCCGCCGACTACCTGGCCGACCTGGGCCTGGCCACCGCGCTGTTCTGCGCCGCCCGCATGCCCCAGCCGCTGCTCGTGGAGGGCGAGGCCGGCGTGGGCAAGACCGAGTCGGCCAAGGCGCTGGCCCGGGTGCTGGACACCCCGCTGGTGCGGCTCCAGTGCTACGAGGGCATCGACGCGGCCGAGGCCCTCTACGAGTGGAACTATCCCCGCCAGCTCCTCGGCATCCGCCTGGCCGAGGTCGCGGGCCGGGAGCTGGCGGAGGACGACCTGTTCGGTCCCGACTACCTGGTCGAGCGGCCGCTGCTGCAGGCCATCCGCCACCCCGGCCCCCGCCCGGTGGTGCTGCTGGTGGACGAGGTCGACCGGGCCGACGACGAGTTCGAGGCGTTCCTGCTGGAGCTGCTGGCCGAGTCGTCGGTCACGATCCCCGAGCTGGGCACGATCCGCGCCCTCGTCCCCCCGATCGTCGTGCTCACCTCCAACCGGACGCGGGACCTGCACGACGCGCTCAAGCGCCGCTGCCTCTACCACTGGATCGACTACCCGGACCTGGAGCGGGCCGTGGCCGTGATCCGCCGCCGCGTCCCGGTGGCGTCGACCACCCTGGCCGAGCAGGTCGCCGCCGCCGTCCAGCGGCTGCGCTCGCTCGACGTGCAGAAGCCCCCGGGACTGGCCGAGGCCATCAACTGGGTGGCGACGCTCGGCCTGCTGGGCCTCGACCACCTCGACGGGGACGCGGCCGACCGCACGCTGGGCACGGTGCTCAAGTACCGCGAGGACCTGGAGCTGGCCCGGGCGCGGGGCGTCGGCTGGGTGGCCGGGGGCTCGTGAGCGGCGTCGGTGCGCTCGACCGGGTGGACCTGGCCGAGCTGGCCGGCGCCTTCGGGAACCTGCTCCACGCCGCGGGCGTGCCGGTCAGCCCCGAGCGCAGCGGGCGCTTCGCCAGGGCCGTGGCGCTGGTCCGGCCGGACACGCTCGACGAGTGGTACTGGGCCGGGCGGATCACGCTGGCGAGCACGCAGGACGAGATCGAGGCGTACGACCGGGTCTTCGGCCAGGTGTTCCGGGGGGTGGCCGACGTGGCCGACTGGCGGGGCCAGGCGCCGCCGCCCCGGCCGTCGTCCCTGGCGGCCACCGCGGGCCCGCACGTCACGCGCTCGCACGAGGGGGACCGGGCCGCCGCGTCGCCTGCCGACGGGCCCTCCGCCGCCGACGTCGACACCACGCCCGGGAGCCCCACCGCGGAGCCCGGGGGAGAGAGCCCCGACCTGCTGGCCGCGGCCAGCGGCGAGGAGCGCCTGCGCCACACCGACCTGGCCGACCTCACCGACGACGAGCTCGCGGCGCTGGGCGACCTCATGGCCGCACTGCGGCCCGCCGCCCCCCGCCGCGCCAGCCGCCGCACCGTCCGCCATCCCCGCGGCCGCCGGCTCGACCTGCGCGCCACGTTGCGCCGGGCCCGGGCCACGGGCGGCGACCCGGTCCGCCGCGTCCACCGCCGCCGCACGGAGCGCCCCCGGCACCTGGTGCTCCTCGCCGACGTCTCCGGCTCGATGGCCCCGTACTCCCGGGCCTACCTGCACCTGCTCCACGGCGCGGTCCGCGCCACCCGGGCCGACGCCTTCGTGTTCGCCACCCGGCTCACCTGGCTCTCGCGCCCCCTGGCCGGCTCCAACCCGGACCTGGCCCTGCGCCGCGCCCGGGCGGCCGCTCCCGACTGGTCCGGTGGCACCCGCCTCGGCGACGCCCTGCGCAGCTTCAACGACGACCACGGCCGCCGGGGCATGGCCCGGGGGGCGGTGGTGGTCATCGTCTCCGACGGCTGGGACACCGGCGACCCGGCCGTGGTGGGTGAGCAGATGGCCCGCCTGTCCCGCCTCGCCCACCGCATCGTCTGGGTCAACCCCCGCAAGGCCGCGGCCGGCTACCAACCGCTGGTGGGCGGCATGGCCGCCGCGTTGCCTCACGTGGACGCGTTCGTCAGCGGCCACTCGGTGGCCGCCCTCGACGAGGTCCTGGCCGCGCTGTCCGATCCCCCCTAGCCCGCCGCCACCGGGGCGCCCCGCCGCAGGACGCCCCGGCGCGGTGTGGGTGATCCGGCTAGTCGCCCGCCGGGTACACGATCTGCTGGACGGCCCAGCCGTTGCCGTCGGGATCGCTGAAGAAGACGAAGCGGCCCCACGGGAAGTCCTGCACCTCGCTGGCCTCGACGCCGTTCTCGACGAGGTGGGCCCGGGCCGCGTCGGCGTCGTCCACGACGACCTGGAGGCCCTGGAGGGAGCCGGGCTCCATCTGGGTCACGCCCTTGCCGAAGGCGATCGAGCACGCCGAGCCGGGCGGGGTGATCTGCACGAAGCGGATGTCGTCGCTGACGGTGTGGTCGTGGTCGACGGTGAAGCCGACCTGCTCCGAGTAGAAGGCCTTGGCGCGGTCCACGTCGGTGACGGGGACGCCGATGAGCTCGAGCTTCCAATCCATGCCGGGCACGCTACGACCCATCGAGGACACACCTTGTCCTCGTTGGGTGATGCCCGACGTGTCAAACGACACTTCATCGCTGGGCGGTCGCGGCACTACTCTGCGACGATGCACCGGCCGCTGCTGCCCAAGCCGCGGTTGCGTGGGCGGCTCCATCAGGTGGCGTTCTTCGTCTCCATCCCGGCGGGCATCGCCCTCGTGGCCCTGGCCCGAGGGGCCGAGGCGCGGGTCGGCGCCGCCATCTTCGCCGCCAGCCTGACGGCGCTGTACGGGGTCAGCGCGTCGTACCACCGGGGCCAGTGGTCGGCCCGGGCGCTCAAGGTCATGCGCCGGCTGGACCACTGCATGATCTTCGTGCTCATCGCGGGCACCTACACCCCGGTCGTGCTGCTGGCGCTGCGGCCCTCGTGGGGGATCAGCCTGCTGGTGGTCTCGTGGGTGGGCGCCGCCGCCGGCATCATGATCACGGTCCTGCGCCTGGAGCGCTGGCCCGCGGTCGGCTTCACCATGTACCTGGTGCTGGGCTGGCTGGCGGTCATCGCCGCCCCCCAGCTGGCCGACACCCTCTCGGGCGTCGAGCTCACGCTGCTGGCGGTCGGCGGGCTGCTCTACACCGTCGGTGCCGTCACCCTGGCCACCAACCGGCCCAACCCCAGCCCTGCGGTCTTCGGCTACCACGAGATCTGGCACACGTTCGTGGTCAGCGCCAGCGCCTCCCACTTCGCGCTGGTGCTGCTGCTCGTCCGGGCCTAGCCCGGCTGCAACGGTCAGTCGACCGAGACGACCTCGACCTTGAGCTCGGCCCCGGTGGGGGCGACGAAGGTGACGGTGTCGCCGGGGGACGAGCCGATCAGCGCCACGCCCAGGGGGGACGAGGGGCTGATGACGTCGAGGTCGTCGTGGCGCTCCTCGATGGAGCCGATCAGGTAGCGCTCGACCTCGTCGTCGCCCTCGTAGCGGATGGCCACGACCGAGCCGTGGGACACCTCGTCGCCGCTGCCCTCGGTCTCCACGATCTCGGCGTTCTCGAGCATGTAGGCGAGCTGGCGGATGCGGCCCTCCATCTTGCCCTGCTCTTCCTTGGCGGCGTGGTAGTCGCCGTTCTCGGACAGGTCGCCCAGCTCGCGGGCGGCCTCGATCTTGCGGGCGATCTCGACCCGGCCGCGCGTCGTCAGGTCGTCGTGCTCGGCCTGGAGCCGGTCGAACGCCGCCTGAGAGAGGTGCTGGGTCTGTGCCATAGACGTTCAAGGTTAACCCCGGCGGGTGCCGCCGCGGCAGTGAACGTCAGGGGCGGACCACTCAGCGTCGCTGCGTGATGGCGTCCTGCCTGCCGGCCACGACGACGGCGACGATGACACCGATGATCCAGAAGAGGCCGGTCAGAGGATCGTCTTTCAGCCCCTCCCGCACCACATCGATCGCGGTCGACAGCCCGTTCCACAGCGGGACGCTGCCGCCGTCGTCGATGAACAGCGAGCGCTGGATGAAATACTCGCTCGCGGCCAGGGCCAGCAGCGTGAACGTGCCCGCGATGGCCTGGAGCGGGATGCGGTTGCGCTGCTGGGCGCAGATGAGCACGCCCTGGGCCACGATCCACCCGACGCCGAAGGCGAGATAGACGATCTGCATGCGAGTGGTGGCCACGATGCCCCACCAGATCAACCCGGCCACGACCGCCCCGGCGAACCCGCCCATGACGGCCAACGCCAGGTTGGACGACCCGGACTCCTGCTGCGAGTAGGACGCCCAAGCCCCGGGAGCCGACGACCGCGCCGACCACGACGCCGGCGGCGGCCCCGACGGCTGAGCCGGCCCCTGGGCCGCCCCGCCCCACGACGATGGCGATTCCTGAGCCGCCCCGCCCCACGACGCCTGCGGCCCCTGCGGCGCCCCGCCCCACGACGATGGCGGGGCCTGTCCGCCGCCCCACGACGGCGGCGATTCCTGTCCGCCACCCCACGACGCAGGCGGCGTCTGCGCCGGTCCGCCGCCCCGCGATCCCGGCGGTGTCCGAGCCGGTCCGCCGCCCCACGATCCCGGCGGGGCCTGGGCCGGTCCGCCCCACGACGAGGGCGGCGCCTGGGATGCGTCACCCCACGACGGCGGCGCGGCCTGCGACGGTTCGCCCCACGCTGCCGGCGGCGCCTGGGACTGCGGGTTCCACCCGGGCCGGCGCGGATCGTCCGGCGGGTACTGGTCGGCGGGCATGGCCGGTGATCCTTCCACGGCCGGAGATCCAGTTGACGTCACCTCGGGCGAGGGTGAACACTTGCGCCCGATGAATCGCCCTTACGCGTCGGTAATCATCATCACGTAGCGCACGTCGACCCCCCGACGTGCGCTCTCGACCGTCCGCCTCCGGGTGGGCGGTTTGTCGTTTCTGGCTGAAAAAATTGGAGACATGGTGAGCAAGAGGATCGGAGTGATCGGCGGCGACGGCATCGGGCCCGAGGTCGTCGCCGAGGCGCTCAAGGTGGTGGCGGCGACCGGCGTGGAGCTCGACACGGTCGACTACGACCTGGGCGGGGCCCGGTACCTGCGCGACGGCACGATCCTGCCCGACAGCGTGCTCGACGAGTGGCGCGGTCTCGACGCCCTCCTGCTCGGCGCGGTCGGCACGCCGGAGGTCCCGCCGGGCGTGATCGAGCGGGGCCTGCTGCTCAAGATGCGCTTCGACCTCGACCTCTACATCAACCAGCGCCCGTTCCTCGACGCCGACAGCGGCATCGACATGATCGTCATCCGGGAGAACACCGAGGGGCCCTACGTGGGCGAGGGTGGCGTGCTGCGCAAGGGCACGCCCCACGAGGTCGCCACCCAGGGCTCGGTCAACACCCGCATGGGCGTCGAGCGCTGCGTGCGCTACGCCTTCGAGCTGGCCGAGGCCCGCAGCCACAAGCACTTGACACTGGTGCACAAGACCAACGTGCTGACCTTCGCGGGCGACCTGTGGCAGCGCACGTTCGACGTGGTGGCGGCGGAGCACCCGGACGTAGGCACGGCCTACAACCACGTGGACGCCGCCTGCATCTACTTCGTGTCCGACCCCCAGCGCTACGACGTGGTCGTGACCGACAACCTTTTCGGCGACATCCTCACCGACCTGGGCGGGGCCGTGTCCGGCGGCATCGGCTTCGCCTCCTCCGGCAACCTCAACCCGGCCCGCACCGGTCCGTCGATGTTCGAGCCCGTCCACGGCTCGGCGCCCGACATCGCCGGCCAGGCCAAGGCCAACCCGACCGCCGCGGTGCTCTCCGCGGCCATGATGCTCGACTTCCTGGGCGAGGCCGACGCCGCCGCCCGCATCCGCAAAGCCTGTGCCGATCCGTCGGCCCAGTCCGGTTCCACGCCCGAGATCGGCGACGCGCTCGCCGCCCGGGTCTGACACGAGGGGACTCCACCGTCATGCCCATCACGCCCACCACCAAGATCTGGATGAACGGCGATCTCGTCGACTGGGACGCCGCCAACATCCACGTCCTCACGCACTCGCTCCACTACGGCATGGGGGTCTTCGAGGGCATCCGCGCCTACGAGACCGACGACGGCCCCGGTGTCTTCCGCCTCACCGACCACATGCGGCGCATGCAGCAGTCCGCGCAGATCCTGATGATGGACCTGCCCTACACCGTGGACGAGATGGTCCAGGCGGTGAAGGACACGGTGCGGGCCACCGGGCTGCCGTCCTGCTACATCCGGCCGATCGCCTACTACGGCTACGGCGAGATGGGCCTCAACACGCTGCCGTGCGAGGTCGACATGGCCATCGCCTGCTGGCCGTGGGGTGCGTACCTGGGCGACGACGCGCTCACCAAGGGCGTGCGGATGAAGATCTCGTCGTGGGCCCGCCACGACCACAACATCATGCCGCCTGCCGCCAAGACGACGGGCAACTACGTCAACAGCTCGCTGGCCAAGGTCGAGGCGCTCAAGGCCGGCTACGACGAGGCCATCTTGCTGAACCGGGCCGGCTTCGTGGCCGAGTGCACAGGCGAGAACATCTTCGTCGCCCGCCACGGCAAGCTCCTGTCCCCGCCGCTGTCCGCGGGGGCGCTCGAGGGCATCACCCAGGACACGGTCATGACCATCGCCCGCGACCTGGGCTTCGACGTGGCGCTGGGCGACCTGTCGCGCAGCGACCTCTACGTGGCCGAGGAGATGTTCGTCTGCGGCACCGCGGCCGAGGTGTCCTCGGTGTCCTCGGTCGACGACCGCCCCATCCCCGCCCCGGGCCCGATGACGCTGGCCATCGGCGAGGAGTACGGCCGGGCCGTGCGCGGCCAGGTCGACCAGTACAAGGACTGGGTCGAACATGCCGGATGACCGCATCCCCGCTGCCGTAGACATCTTCGACACCACCCTCAGAGACGGTGCCCAGTTCGAGGGCATCTCGCTCACGGTCGAGGACAAGCTCCGGGTGGCCGAGCAGCTCGACTGGCTGGGCGTGCGCTGGATCGAGGGCGGCTACCCCCAGGCCAACCCCCGCGACGCCGAGTTCTTCCGCCGCGCCGTCACCGACCTGAAGCTGGAGACGGCCACGCTCGTGGCCTTCGGCTCCACCCGCAAGCCGCTCGGCCGGGTCGACATCGATCCCACCCTGCGCGCCCTGCTGGACAGCGGCGTGTCGACCTGCTGCATCGTGGGCAAGAGCTGGGACTTCCACGTCACCGAGGCCCTGCGCACCACGCTGGACGAGGGCGCCGCCATGGTCGGCGAGTCCGTGCAGTTCCTGCGGACCGAGGGCCAGCGGGTGTTCTTCGACGCCGAGCACTTCTTCGACGGCTACAAGGCCAACCCCGAGTTCGCCCTCCGGGTGCTGGAGCAGGCGGCCACGCACGGCGCCGAGGTGCTCGTCCTGTGCGACACCAACGGCGGCTCGCTGCCGCACGAGGTCCAGCGCGTCGTGGGCGAGGTCGTCGCCTACTTCGGGCCCGACCAGCAGATCGGCATCCACACCCAGAACGACACCGGCTGTGCGGTGGCCAACTCCGTCGCCGCGGTGGTGGCCGGCGCCACCCACGTCCAGGGGACCGTCAACGGCTACGGCGAGCGCACCGGCAACGCCAACCTGATGACGGTGGTCCCCGACCTCCAGCTCAAGATGGGCGTGACCTGCCTGCCCGAGGGCCGCATCGAGCGGCTGACCGCGGTGAGCCGGCACGTGGCCGAGCTGGTGAACCTCCCGCCCCACGAGGCCGACCCCTACGTCGGCGCCTCCGCCTTCGCCCACAAGGGCGGCCTCCACACCTCGGCGCTGGGCCGGGTGGGCGGGGCCAGCTACGAGCACGTCGACCCGGCGGTGGTGGGCAACCACACCCGGGTGCTGGTGTCGGACCTCGGCGGCCGGGCGAGCATGTCGCTCAAGGCCAAGGAGTTCGGCGTGGACCTGGACGACCGCTCGGCGGCCGAGCTGTCCGAGCGGCTCAAGCAGCTCGAGGCCGAGGGCTTCCAGTTCGAGGCGGCCGACGCCTCGCTGGAGCTGCTGATGCGGGAGGCCGCGGGCTGGACGCAGCCGTACTTCCGGCTGGAGGGCTACCGGGTCACCACCTACCACCGCAACGCCATGCGGGGTGGCGCCCCCATCGAGGACGGCGACTCGATCGTCGACACCGAGGCGACGGTCAAGGTGTGGGCGGGCGACGAGCGGATGGTGGCGATCGGCGAGGGCAACGGCCCGGTCAACGCCATCGACGCCGCGCTGCGCTCGGTGCTCACCCAGCGCTACCCGGCGTTGGGTCGCATCCACCTCACCGACTACCGGGTCCGGGTCCTGGAGGGCGCGGCCACCACCGGTGCGGTGGTCCGGGTCCTCATCGACTCGACAGATGGCGACCGCGCCTGGTCGACGGTGGGGGTGAGCGAGAACATCATCGAGGCGTCCTGGCAGGCGCTGGTGGACTCACTGGTCTTCGGCCTGCTCCACGCAGGGGAGTAGGCCGCCTGGGGCGGCGCGCCGACCCCCGAGTAGCGTGACGGCGTGGCCGCGCCCGAGTACGTCCCGCTCACCCCGCTGAAGCCGGTCCGGGGCTACCAGTCACCGCCCCGCCGGCCGGACTCGTGGCGCCCGGACCGCCCCGGCGACTCCGACACCGGCTACGACCGGGGCAACCTGCTCGGGTCCCAGGGGCCGGACCAGGGCTACGTCTACGTGCTGGCCCGGCGCTTCCAGGGCCAGCTGCAACTGGCCGCGGACGAGCGCGAGGAGGACGCGCTCGCCGGCGCCAGCGCGGTCGCGCTCAAGCGGGCCTCGCTGTTCGGCCGGGCGCCGGTCCTGGCCGACCTGACGGTGGCGCTGACCGTGTGGGGCTTCCTCGGCGACGCCTCGCCGGACCTGATCGCCTTCCGCCAGCCGCTGTTCGCCGAGGTCGCGCACCCGCACCACTACGGCGCCCTGCGCCGGGTCGTGGACATGGTCCCCGAGGCCGTGCTGCGGCGCTCGCCCGACGACGTGGCTGCCGCGCACCGGTCCGACTGGCGCAGCCTGCTCGACGTCTGAGCCGGCCATGGACACCATCGAGATCCCGGTCGGCCCGCTGACCTTCGACGGCCTCGCCGCGGGGCCGGACGGGGGCGAGCCGGTGCTGTTGCTGCACGGTTTCCCCCAGACGTCGCAGGCGTGGGCGTCCCAGGTCGCCGCCCTCGGCGACGCCGGCTACCGCGCCGTGGCGTTCGACCAGCGCGGCTACTCACCCCGCGCCCGTCCCGCCGAGGTCGAGGCCTACGGCTCGTCCGAGCTCACGGCCGACGTGATCGGCGTGGCCGATGTCCTCGGCTTCGACCGGTTCCACCTGGTCGGCCACGACTGGGGCGGCGCGGTGGCGTGGCAGGTGGGCGGCCGCCATGCCGGCCGGTTGCGCACGCTGACGGTCGTGTCCACGCCCCATCCCGGGGCCATGGGCCTGGCCCTGAGCGGCGAGCTCGGCGGCGACCAGGCCCAGCGGTCGGGCTACATGGAGATCTTCCGGGCGCCGGACTCGCAGGACCAGTTCCTGGCCAACGACGCCCTCGGGCTCAAGAACCTCTTCGCCGTCAGCGGCATGCCCGAGGGCATGGCCGATCCCTACCTGGAGGCGCTGGGCACCCCGGAGGCGCTCGGCGCGGCGCTGAACTGGTACCGCGCCGCCGACCTGACCCTGATCGAGGGGCTGGGCCCCATCACCATGCCCACCATGTACGTCTGGTCGACGGCGGACGTGGCGCTGGGCCGGGAGGCGGCCGAGGCGACAGGCCGGTTCGTCGAGGGGCCGTACCGGTTCGAGGTTCTCGACGGGGTGGGGCACTGGGTATCAGAACAGGTGCCCGAGGAGCTGAACGCGCTTTTGCTGGACCACCTCGGGCAGCCCGACTGAGCATTGACGCCGAGACCGGTCGCCGTCCGTAAACTGGCGGCCACCGTGCGTCGCAACTAGGCGGTGACGAGTTGCCTGATCCGATGTGGAACCCCCCGACCGGTCCGCCCAACGACGTCCGCCTGCGCCCCGCCGAGGCCCGCCGCCAGATCGCCCAGGCGATCGAGGCCGCTCAGGCCCGTGACCAGGAGCTGCGGGACGAGGTCACGGCCCTGACCACCCGCCGCGTCGAGCTGGCGGTCGAGCTGGCCGCCGCGGTCGGCGATGCCGCCGAGGCCCGGGAGCTGGCCAAGCGGGCCCTGGTGCGGTCCGAGGAGGCGGCGCGGGACGGCCAGCGGGCCGACGCCGCCCGCTGGACCGACGCGGCCCGCGTGTTCGCCCTGCGCATGCGCGACGCCGGCGCCCGGGCGGCCACGCTGGAGGCCCAGGTGCCCGAGACCGTGGCCGCCGTGCGGCGGGTCCAGGCCGCCATGAACGCCAACGCCGTCCACCTCGACCAGGTGGCGGTGGCCCGGCTGGCCTCGGTCCCCGCCCGCAAGGCCGGCCGCCTGCAGCAGGACGTGGCCGACGCCAAGGCCGAGGTCACCGCGCCGATCGACTTCCTGGTGGCGGCGTCCGAGCGGGAGGCCCGGGAAGCGCTGGAGGCCGCGGGCGCCCTGGCGTCGGCCGCGCCGGTCGTCCCCGTGGACGACGACGACCTGGAGGACGAGGTGGACCTCGACGCCGCCGATCCGCTGCTCGACGAGCTGCGGGCCGAGCTGGCGCCCGAGGACCCGGCCGCGCCCCCCGCTTCGGAGCAGCCCGCACCGCCGCCGTCGCCGGCGTCCGGGAAGGCGTCCCCGCCGCCGGCCGCCAACGGCGGGACCAACCCGCGCCCGCGCCGGGCGGGGGCCGCCGGCCGCCGCTGAGCCGGCAACCGACGCCGACCCTGTCACACCCCGCGGATACCCTGGACCCAATGGTCGCCGCCACTCCGCGCCTGCGCTTCGCGCCCTCGCCGACGGGCTGGCTCCACGTGGGTGGGGCCCGCACCGTGCTGTTCAACTGGCTGGTGGCCCGCCAGCAGGGCGGCGAGATGCTGCTGCGCATCGAGGACACCGACACCGAGCGCAACCGCCCCGAGCTGACCGACGACATCCTGGCCGAGATCCGCTGGCTGGGCCTGGCGTGGGACGGCGAGGTCATCCACCAGAGCGACCGCTTCGACGTCCACGTCAAGGCCGCGACCGAGCTGTCCGCCCTGGGCCACACCTACTGGTGCGACTGCACGGCGGAGCAGGTCCAGCAGCGGGCCCGCGAGCGGGGCGGGCCGCCGGGCTACGACGGCTACTGCCGTGACCGGGGCCTGGCCCAGGGCCCGGGCACGGCCCTGCGGTTCCGCACGCCCGACGAGGGCACGACGTCGTTCGAGGACCTCGTGCGGGGCACGGTGACGTTCGACAACGCCAAGCTCGAGGACTTCGTGCTGCTGCGGTCCAACGGCGTCCCCATTTTCCTGCTCGCCAATGTCGTGGACGACGCCGACATGGGTATCACTCATGTCGTGCGCGGCGAGGAGCACGTCAACGGCACCCCCAAGTACCTGCTGATCGGCGAGGCGCTGGGCCTCGACTACCGGCCGGTGTTCGCCCACCTGCCGGTGCTGGTGAACGAGGCCCGAAAGAAGCTGTCCAAGCGCCGCGACGCGGCCGCGGTGTCGGTGGCCGAGTTCCGTGAGGGCGGCTTCCTGCCCGAGGCCATGGTCAACTACATGGCCACGCTGGGCTGGGGCCCGCCCGACGGCGTGGAGATCCGGCCGCTGGTCGAGATGGTCGACCTGTTCCGGTTGGACGAGGTCACACCCTCGCCCGCGTTCTTCGACGTCAAGAAGCTGACCCACTTCAACGCGGAGTACATCCGGGCGCTGCCGGTCGAGGAGTTCATCGCCCGCGCCCGTCCGTTCTTCACCCATGGCGACGCCACCGAGGCGGTCCTGCGGCCGCTGGCGTCGCTCGTGCAGGAGCGGGTCCGCCTGCTCACCGAGGTCGAGCCCATGGTCGACTTCCTGCTCGCCGACGCGGTCGAGATCGACGGCGCGTCGTGGCAGAAGTCGGTGGTGAAGCTGGGCGAGCGGGCGGCGGCGATGCTGGACGCGGCCATCGCCGAGCTGTCGTCGTGCGCCTGGGAGCGTGACGCGATCGAGGCTGCGCTGCTGTCGGCGTCGCGGGCGGCGGGCATTCTGAACGCGGAGGGGAACCCGCAGATGGCCAAGGCGCAGGGGCCGGTGCGGGTGGCGGTGACCGGGCGCAGTGTCGGGCCTCCGCTGTACGAGTCGCTGGTGGTGCTGGGCCGGGATCGCACCGTCGAGCGTTTGCGAGTCGCCCGGTCCGAGCTGTGATCGCCACCCTGCGGCGGCCGTCGACCCGCCGCAGCTCGCCGAAGAAGACGTCCCGCTGGCGCTGGGTGTGGCGCGGGGTGCTGGTCGTGGCCGGCCTGCTCCTCGTCTACCTGCTCGTCACGTTCGTGCAGGTCTGGATGGCCAGCCGGCGCGACGACGCCCGGCCCGCCGACGCCATCGTCGTCATGGGCGCGGCCCAGTACAACTGCACGCCGTCGCCGGTGCTGGAGGAGCGGCTGCAACACGCCCTCGACCTGTACCAGTCGGGCATCGCCAACACGATCGTGGTCACGGGGGGCAAGCGGGCCGGCGACCGCTGCACCGAGGCGACCGCCGGCGCCGACTACCTCCTGGCCAACGGCGTCCCCGACGCCAACGTGCTGCGCGAGAACCAGGGCGCCAACTCGTGGGAGTCGCTGGCCGCGGCGGCGCGGATCCTGCGCGAGCGGGACATGACCCGGGCGGTGCTGGTCACCGACGGGTACCACGCCCTGCGGGTCGAGGCCATCGCCGACGAGCTGGGCCTGGATGCCGTCGTGTCGCCCAGCCACAAGGGCGGCTCGCTGCGCAACTACGCCGAGGAGACCGCGGCGGTGTCCGTCGGGCGCCTCATCGGCTTCGGCCGGCTGGTCCACATCGACGACAAGGTGGAGCACCAGCTGGACACCACGATCTCCACGGAAGGCCAGGAGACGCCCTAGGTCGCCCTAGATCGAGGTGCGGCCGGACGATCCGTCCGGGTAGGGTGTCACTTCCGCCTTCGGGGGTGGTGTAATCGGCAACACTACTGGTTCTGGTCCAGTCATTGAGGGTTCGAGTCCTTCCCCCCGAGCTTCCCCCGCTGGGTTTTCAGTCCCCGTCGAGCAACGCCACGAGGCGCTTCGGGGCCACCTTCCGGTAGGCGTCCTCGATGATGCCGGTGATCTCGTCCCAGTCCGGATCCCGGTCGAGGCGGACGCCCAGCCAGCCGCTGGGACCCACGTAGGGCGGGCGGAAGAAGCGCTCCGGCTCCTCGGTGACCATGGCCTCCTGGACGCCGGGCGGGGCCGGGCACC
>DATBGF010000463.1:0-6602 GCA_036558145.1 Acidimicrobiales bacterium | reverse complement strand
GGGCTTCGTGTGGGTGACTCCGGGAGCGCTCGAGATCGGTCGCCGGCGTGGTGCCGACCTTCCGGCACTGTGCAGCTCGGCGGGCCTTGAGCTTCACGACGAGCCTGAGGATGGCTTGACGATCTGGAACAGTCGTGGCCTTCGTGGTCGGGCCGGAGCCACTGCTCCGAATGCGGCCGATCAGCGGCTTTGCCCCAGCTGCTTTGTCTGTGGCCAGGCACGACCTGCCCGGACTGCGAGGTGGAACTACTTCCGCGGTGACGATCCGGATTTGGCAGCCTGGCGTTCCGCAAGACCGCCTATAATCCTCGTTCTGTCAAGTTGACATAGCGCTCGGCGAAGCGGCGCCAGGTGGCCTCCAGCTCGCCTGCTGCCGCACGGATCGCTTCGATCGCCTCGCTGGCGCCTGGCCTTGGGCGTTCGTCGGCGGCCCAGGCCGCCACCATGTCGGCGTCGACCTCCGGATGGAACTGGATGCCCCAGGCCGCCTCGCCGATCCGGATCGCCTGCGGGACTCCGTCGGGCGTCTCGGCCAGGATCGCTGTGCCCTCAGGGAGCTCCAGGGCGATGTCGTTGTTCCATTGCACTGCCCTGCTGCCCTCGGTCACGTTGGCGAACAGACGTTCGCCAACCGATTCCGAGGTTAGCCCGACTGGCAGCAACCCCATCTGCTTGCCGGCGGGGTTGCGGCCCACCTGTCCCCCGCACGCGGCCACGAGCAACTGGTGGCCCAGGCAGACCGCGAGCGTCGGCACGCTGCGGTCCACGGCTGCGGCGAGCAGGTCCCGGGTGGCCGGGAGCCACGGGTGGCGCTCGTCATCGCCCATGGCGCCCATCGAGCCGCCGAGGACGATCAGGCCGTCGGCGTCCCCCGCATCCGGCAGCGGTTCGCCGGCGTAGGGCCGGTGGACCCGCAGGGTGGCTCCGGCGCCGGTGAGCCAGGCGTCGAGGAGGCCGAGCGGGCAGCCGTCTTCGTGTTGGATGACGGCGATCGTCGTCAAAGACGAGACCCTATCGTCCACCCGCCGCGCGAGACTGCCTCGGATGCAGCCTGCGTCCTCTCCCCCGATGCTGCGCGCCGCGGGCCTGACCATGACCTATCCCAACGGCGTCGTGGCCCTGTCCGGGCTCACCGTGGACGTCCCTGCCGGCTCCGTGGGGCTGGTCGGGGCCAACGGTGCGGGCAAGACCACGCTGTTCCGGCTGATGCTCGGGCTCATGCGACCCACCCAGGGCGTGCTCGAGGTCGCCGGCCACCGGGTCGACGCCGACCCGATCTCGGTCCGCAGCCGCCTGGGCTACATGCCCGAGCACGACTGCCTCCCGCTGGACCAGACAGCCGCGGACGTCGTGTCCAGCTTCGGCGAGCTGGCGGGGCTGCCGGCCCGGGCCGCCCGCCAGCGGGCGTCGGACGTCCTCGACCTCGTCGGGCTGGACGAGGCCCGGTTCCGGCCCGTGGGCGGCTTCTCCACCGGCATGCGCCAGCGCACGAAGCTGGCCCAGGCCCTGGTGGCCGACCCGGAGCTGGTGCTGCTGGACGAGCCCACCGCCGGCCTGGACCCGCTCGGCCGGGAGGAGATGCTCGAGCTGGTCGGGCGCCTGGCCGGCTTCGGGATCTCGGCCATCCTCGCCACCCACCTGCTCGACGACGTCCAGCGCGTGTGCCAGAACGTCGTGATGGTCGACCGGGGCCACCTGGTGCTGGCAGGTCCCATCGACCAGTTGATGCAGACGACCGGCTACATGCGGGTCGAGGTGGGCGGGCGCGACGACGCGGTGGCCGCGCTGGCCCAGGCGCTCGCGGCGAAGGACGTGAAGACCACCCCGGTCGACGCCCACCACATCGACGTCGACACGCAGATACACGGGGACGTCACCTTCGACATCGTGCGCGACGCGGTCGCCGACCTGGGGCTGCGGCTCTACGCCGTCTCCACCCGCCACCGCTCGCTCGACGACGTGTTCCTCCAGGAGGCCTACCGGTGACCGCCCTCCACCAGGCCGCCGCCGGCGCCGTCTACGACCGCGGCTACCGGCCCTACACCGGCCCCCGGGGCGGCCGCGCCGAGACCACGCTTGCGCTGTGGCGGCTGTCCGTGCGCCGGGCGCTGGGCATACGCCGGTCGTGGCGCCAGAAGGTCTTCCCGTGGACGCTGCTGGGCCTCGCCACCATCCCCGCCATCGTCAACGTCGGCGTCGGCTGGGCCATCCGCAACAACCCGGTCGACATGGCCGACTTCGAGTTCATCTCCTACCGGGAGTACGTCGGCGTCTCCACGATCCTCATCCTGTTCGTCGCCCTGACCGCCCCCGACGTCGTGTGCCCGGACCGGGCCCAGCGGGTGCTGCCGCTGCTGTTCTCCCGGCCGCTGACCGGCGTCGACTACGTGATGGCCAAGGTCGGGGCGATCGCCTTCATCGTCTTCGGCTTCTCGTTCCTGCCCCAGGTCGTGCTGTTCGTGGGCCAGATGCTCGTGAACAAGGACGGGGCGCTCAGCTACTTCACCGACCACGCCGAGGTGCTCTGGCAGGTGCCGATCGCGGTCGCCCTGCTCGCCATCTACTACGCCGCCATCGGCGTGGCCCTGGCGTCGCTGACCGACCGGCGCATCGTCGGCGGCGTGGCGATCCTGGGCACCGCGTTCGTGACCACCGCGGTGGGCGGCATCCTGGTCGACGCCAGCCAGGGCCAGGGCTCGCCGCTGGCGTGGATCAGCATCTTCTTCGTGCCGCTCGACCTGCGGGACCTCGTGTTCCTGGGCCACCTGCACCCGGTGGACTCCGGGCTCTCCGGGGTGGACGGCGGCGGGCTGATCGCCATCGTCGCCTACTCGGGCTTCCTGCTCGCGGCGATCGCCGTGCTGCTGTACCGCTACCGCGAGGTCGACCTGTGAGCACCGGCGCTCCCCCGGCGCCCGCGCCCGTCCCGATCCCGCCCCCGGCGCCGCCGGCGCACCTGGACCCGGCCTTCGTGCCGGACCCCACCGTGGTGGTCCGCCAGGCGTCGGTCTGGTTCGGCCAGAAGGTCGCCCTCACCGAGCTGTCGTGCTCGTTCGGGCCCGGGGTGACCGGGCTGCTGGGGCCCAACGGCGCAGGCAAGACCACGCTGATGCGGGCCATCACCGGCCTGCTCGCCCTCAACGACGGCCAGGTCGAGGTGATGGGCCGCAACCCGCACCGCGACCGTGACGTGCAGCGGGCCATCTCGCTCGTGCCCGAGGACGAGGCCGTGCCGCCCGCGCTCAGCGCCCGCCAGCTGGTGCGCTACACCGCGGCGCTGCACCGGGTCGAGGACCGGACGCTGCCCGACCGCTGCCTGGACACCGTCGGCCTGCTGGACGTGGCGGACCGCAAGCTGCGCGGGTTCTCCAAGGGCATGCGCCAGCGGGCCAAGATCGCCTCGTCGCTGGTCAGCATGCCCCGGGTGCTGGTCCTGGACGAGCCGCTGAACGGCGCCGACCCGGTCCAGCGGGTGGCCCTCATCAACCTGTTCCACGCGCTGGGCGACCAGGGGCGCACGGTCATCGTGAGCTCCCACGTGCTGCACGAGGTCGAGCGCCTGGCCGGCCGCCAGATCGTGATCATCCGCGGCCGCCTGGCCGCCGCCGGCGACCACCACGCCATCCGGGACGGCCTGGCCAACCGGCCCCGCTCGGTGCTGGTGCGCACGCCCGCGGCCCGGGCCCTGGCGTCCGCCCTGGTGGCGTCGGACACGGTGCGAGGCGTCGCGGTCGACGGCTCGACGGTGATCGTCACGTCCGACCGGGCCGGCGAGATGGCCGCCGTCCTGCCGGTCGTGGCCCGGGACCTGGGCGCCCGCCTGCTCGAGGTGCGCCCCATGGACGACTCGCTGGAGAGCACGTTCCGGGAGCTTCTCAGGTGACCACCACTCCCCCGCCCCCCGCCCCTCCCCCGCCGCCGGCCGGTCCGCCCGACGGGCACCCGCCCACCTGGGTCGCCGATCCCGGCGCGCCCGCGCCGGTGCCCGACGCGCCGCCCACCCAGGTATCGCCGCCGGCTCCGCCCGCGCCCGCTCCTCCGCCCGCGCCCGAGACCGGGCCGAGCGACGCGCCCGCCGCCCGCCGGGGGCCGCCCCTGCCCGCACCGTTCTTCGCCATCGTGGGCTACACGCTGCGCGCCTGCCTGCCGGCCAAGCGCTGGTGGGGGGTCCTGCTGCCGTGCCTGGGCGCGATCGGCTTCGGCCTGCTGACGATCGTGCCGGACACCACCACCGAACGTGCGTTCGAGATCGTGGCCGAGCTCGGCCTGTTCGGGCTGATCCTGCCCCTCACCTGCCTGGTGGTCGGCGACGCCGTCATGGGCGCCGACCTGCGGGCGGGCACGTTCGGGTTCACCTGGCTGTCGCCGGTCAGCTTCGCCACGATCGTCGTGGGCCGCTGGCTGGGCGGCTGGATCGTGGCGCTGTGCACGCTGGTGCCCGCCCTGGTGCTGGCCACGCTGATCGCCGGCATCCCCGACGGCGCCGCCGCCATGGCCGTGGCCGGGGCCGCGGGGTCGGCCGCGTACATCGGGCTGTTCGTGATGATCGGGACGACGACCCGGCGCTCCGCCATCTGGTCGTTGGGCGTCGTGTTCCTGGGCGAGCGGCTGCTCGGCGGCTACCTGTCGGGGATCGCCCAGATCTCCCCGATGTGGGAGTCCCAGCAGGTCTACGCCGGCCTGGCCGAGGACGCCGGCGGCTGGCGGCTGCTGCGCGAGGGCACCCCCAACGGCTGGGCCGCGGTCGTGCGCCTCGTGGCCATCGCCCTGGTCACGCTGGCCATCGCCACCTGGCGCATGGGCCACCTCAAGCCCACCGGCGGCGACGAGTAGAAGTAACGCGCGGCTAGCGGGCGACAGCTACATTCCCCCGGCTGGCTGGGTGCTGGAGGAGGGGCCATGAGGGCGAGAGCGGTTCTGGCGGCTGCGGTTCTGGCGATGTCGACATCGGGGTGCTGGTTCCAGGCCGGGGTCGGCCCGGGCCGGACCGCGTTCAACGACCTCGAGACGACGGTCACGGCGGCCAACGTGAGCCAGTTGGTCCCCGACTGGACCGCCTCGCTGGGCGGGCCGATCGGGTCCGAGCCACTGGTGGACGGGGCGAACGTGTACGCCCGCTCCGACGGCCGGCTGAGCTCCTTCGACCTGGGGACGGGCGCCGTCCGCTGGTCCGTTCCGGCCGGCAAGTCCGGGGACATCGGCGGGGGGTCGGCCGCGGTGCCCGCGCTCGACGACGGCTGGCTGTGGGTGCCGACGCCCGGCCAGGCCTGCACGCTGTTGCAGGTCAACCCCGCCGATGGCAACACCGTCGGCCAGCGGGTCTACAACGGCCTGCCGGCCGACCAGGTCCCGCCGACCGCCATCCGCCTCGGCGGGTGCCGGACCGGCGATGCGCTCGCCGCGGGGAGCTGGATCGTGGTCCCGTCCATCGTGCAGGTGATCGTCGACTCCAACTCCCTCCCGGGAGGCCCCGCCTGCCCGCCGGGCGTCACCGACCTCTTCATCACGAGCGCGCGCCTGTCGGCCATCGACCTGGTGCGCGACCAGGGCTGGTCGCTGTCCCAGGACGCCTCGTCCTGCGGCTCGCCGCCGGCCACGCCGGTGCCGTTCCAAGGGGTCAGCCAGAGCGGTGACCAGCTGGTGGTCACCCGGGGCAGCACGGTCAGCGCCTACCCGCTGGCAGGATGCCCGTTCCGCCAGCCCTGCCCGGCGACCTGGAGCCTCGACATCGGAAGCCAGATCACCGGGTCGCCGGTCGTCCTGAGCAACGGCGACATCGCGGTCTCCGGCGTCGGCGGGACGACCGTCATCGACGGCACCAGCCACACAGTCGAGTGGACCGCCTCCGTGGGGTCCACGCTGGCGGCCACGCCGACCAGCATCTTCGTGGTGTCGTCGGTGCCTCCAGGCGTCACCACCATCGTGTCGGCCCTGCCCGCAGGCGGCTGCGGCGCCGCAACCTGCACACCGACGTGGACCGCGACGCTCCAGGCCGGTCCGTCCGGCCGGGCGTCGATCGGCGGCGACGTGGTGTACGTCGGGCACGGCCGGGTGGTCTCGGCGCTGCCGGTAGCCGGCTGCGGCGCCGACACCTGTGCTCCGCTGTGGGAGGGCACGACCACCACCACACAGGGCATCAGCAGCCCGCCGGTCATCGACAACGGGGAGCTGCTGGTCGGCAACCGCGCCGGCACCGTCGCAGCCTTCTCGCTGCCCGCGTGACGCCCGGCTAGCGGGCCGCCCTTAGCTTCAGCCCCGCAAGTTGGTGCTGGAGGAGGGTCCATGAGGGCAAGAGCGGCTCTGGTCGCCGCGGTTCTGGCGATGTCGACGTCCGGGTGCTGGCTACAGGCCGGCGTCGGCCCGGGCCGGACGGCGTACAACGACCTGGAGACGGCGATCACCACCGCCAACGTCAACCAGTTGGTCCACGACTGGAGCGCGGTGCTGGTCGACCAGACCCCCTCGGAGCCGCTCGTGGACAGCGGGGTCACCTACGTGCGCTCGGCCGGCAAGCTGGGCGCGTTCGACCTCGCCACCGGTGCGACCCGCTGGTCGGTGCCGCTCGGGATCGTCGACACCTTCTCGCAGGCTCCCCCGGCGGT
>DATBGF010000462.1:0-8505 GCA_036558145.1 Acidimicrobiales bacterium | reverse complement strand
GGCCCGCGAGGGCCGCCACCATGACACCCAGGGTGCCGACCGGGCGGACTCGGTGGCGGCCGACGAGCAGGGCCTCCGTAGTACAGGCTTCGGGGATCACCACTTCGGGCTCGCCGAGAGCGTCGATGAGCGGCAGGGCGCCTGGGACCGGGCGGACCGAGCCGTCCAAGCCCACCTCGCCCACGAACGCCCGGTGCTCGATGCAGGCGAGCGGTATCTGCTCGCTGGCCGCGAGCAAAGCGACGGCTATGGCGAGATCGAGGGCGGTGCCGACCTTCCGCAGCCCGGGTGGGGCGAGGTTGACGGTGACACGGGCCAAGGGCCACTTGAGCCCGGACGACAGAAGCGCGGCGCGCACGCGGTCGCGGGCCTCGCGACACGTGGCATCGGGTTGTCCGACCACGGTGAAGCCCGGCAGGCCGGACGACACATGAACCTCGACTTGGACGGGGCGGCCCTCGACGCCGAACAGCGTCGCGGACCCCACGGATGCCAGCACGGATGCCTCCTCACCATGGGGACGTGAGGTGGCCCAACGGCCACGATCCGCAGACAAGGTCGAGATCCACCCCGTGGGCGATGCGCCTCAGGGACCTTGGCGACCAACGGTCTGTCGTGAAAGAGACTCTAGCACAGTCTTACAACAAGAAAACCATGAAAAAGGTAGAAAAGGGAAGAGTTCCGTCGAACCTGCAAACGCCGATGAGGCTCGCGCGAGGGGCAGCGCACGGCTCTCACCGGCAGGGAGGTCGGGGTGGGCGTGCGGGGGCGGGGCTGGGTTAGTGGCCCTCGAACTTGGGGTCGCGGTGTTCCACGAAGGCGAGCATGGCTTCGGCCGTGTCCTTGGTGCTCAGGTTGACCGCTTGGGCTTGGGCCTCGGCTTCGAGGGCTTGGGGGAGGGTGGCGTTGGCGCCTTGGTTCAGTAGGCGTTTGGTGGTGCTCAGGGCCAAGGGTGGGCCCGCGGCCAGGCGGGTGGCCAGGGAGACGACGGTCACGTCCAGGTCGGCGCGGGGGACCACTCGGTTGACCAGGCCCAGGCGTTCTGCCTCTGGGGCGGGGATGATGTCGGCCAGGAGGGCCAGCTCCTTGGCGCGGTGGAGGCCTACCACCCGGGGCAGGATCCACGAGCCGCCTCCGTCGATGCTCAGGCCGCGGCGGGCGAAGATCTCGGAGAACCGCGCGTCGTCGCTGGCGACGATCAGGTCGCAGGCCAGGGCCAGGTTGAGGGCCGCGCCCACGCAGACGCCGGCTACTCGGGCGATGACTGGTTGGGGGATCTCGTGGAGGGCTTCGACCGCGCGGCTGACCGTGCGCATGAAGACCAGGGCGTGCTCTTGGCGGGGCTCGCCGGTGCCGCTGACGTCGGCGCCGGAGCAGAAGTCGTCGCCCTCGCCCGTCAGGATCACGCAGCGGACGGAGGGAGTGACCGAGATCGACCGGAACGCGGCCTCGATGTCCGGCCATGCCACGCCGGGGATGGCGTTCTTCTTGCCTGGGTTGGAGAACGTCACCGTCGCGACGGCGTCGTCTTGGCGAACCTGCACGAACCCCATCCCGGGCACGATACTGACGGCGTGGGCCTGAACCCGTTCCGCCAGCAGCGCCGCTCCCCTGCCGACATCGTCATGGTGGCCGGGGCGATCGTCGTGGTCGTCCTGCTCGTGGCTTGGGCGCTGTTCGGCTGAGATCCGCCGTCAGAACGCCGCTTCGATCACCGAGACCTCTCCGGCCAGGACGCACACGACGTCGAAGCGCAGCGTGCGGGGGGTGCCCGGAGGCGCCGGTGGGGCCGAGCCCGAGGCCAGGAAGCGGGCCGCCAGGGCGCGTAGGCGCCGCTGCTTGGCGGGGGTGACGGCCTCCGCGGGTACGCCGAAGCGGTCGGACGTGCGGGACTTCACCTCACAGAACACCAGCTCACCGGGCCGGGCGACCACCAGGTCGAGCTCGCCGCCCGGGTCGCGCCAGTTGCGGGCGACGACGGCGTAGCCGTTGGAGCGGTACCACTCGGCGGCGGCGTGCTCACCCGCGGCGCCCAGGCGCAGGTTGCCGCCTGGGGCCACCTAGACGTCCTTGGAGGGGAGCTCCTCCACGTTGACGTCCTTGAACGTGACGATGCGCACGGCCTGGACGAACCGGCTGGTGCGGTACATGTCCCACACCCACGCATCGCGCAGCTCGAGCTCGACGTACGTGCGGCCGCCGGCCTCGTGGACGGTCTGGGTGACCTCGTTGGCCAGGTAGAACCGTCGCTCGGTCTCCACGACGTAGGAGAACATCGGACTCACGTCCTTGTACTCCTTGTAGAGCTGGAGCTCGATGTCCGCCTCGTAGCGCTCGAGGTCCTCGGTGCTCATGGCTGGCACCCTATCGCTCCCGCTGGTCGTGCCCGGCGGGGACGACGACCTCAGTTGTCGCGCTTCTCCTTGACCTTCGCGGCCTTCCCGATGCGGTCGCGCAGGTAGTAGAGCTTGGCCCGGCGCACGTCGCCTCGGGTCACCCGCTCGATCTTGGCGATCGTGGGCGCATGCAGGGGGAACGTGCGCTCGACGCCGACGCCGTAGCTGACCTTGCGGACCTTGAAGGTCTCGTGCAGGCCCGAGCCCGAGCGCCCGATCACGACGCCCTGGAAGACCTGGACGCGTTCCTTCTGCCCCTCGACCACCCGGACGTGCACCTTGAGGGTGTCGCCGGGAGCGAACTTGGGGATGTCACTACGGAGGCTTGTCTGGTCGACCAGATCGGTGGGGTTCATCGCGCGTCGCTCCGGCGCAGGCGTCGTTACAGGCGGACGGAGAAGGTTATCCGGGACCTGGGGACGACACAAAGGCGACGGGCGAATCATTCTCCGATTCGCGAGGGCGGCCCGGTGTCGGGGCCCAGATCGAACTCGGCGAGCAGGCGCAGGTCGCCCTCCGTGAGGCCGCCGCGGGCGGCGATCAGGTCGGGGCGGCGGTCGAGGGTGCGGCGCAGCGCCTGGGCCCGGCGCCAGCGGGCGATGCGGCCGTGGTCGCCGCTGCGCAGGACCTCGGGGACCGCCCAGCCGCGGAACTCGGCGGGCCGGGTGTAGTGGGGGTACTCCAGGAGGCCGTCGCTGAACGATTCGTCGTCGGCCGACGCCTCGTTGCCCATCACCCCCGGGACCAGGCGGGCGACCGCTTCGAGGACCTGCATGGCGGCGACCTCGCCGCCGGAGAGGACCACGTCGCCGACCGACAGCTCGCCGTCGCAGAGGTGCTCCCGGACCCGCTCGTCGACGCCCTCGTAGCGGCCGCACAGGAGGGAGAACCCGGGTAGGGACGCGAGCTCGCGGGCCACCGGTTGGGTGAAGGGACGGCCTGCGGGGCCCAGGTAGAGCAGGGGGCGGGGTGGGGCCACCGCCTCGACCGCGCCGAACAGGGGCTCGGGCATGAGGACCATGCCCGCTCCCCCGCCGAAGGGGGCGTCGTCCACCGAGCGGTGGGGGTCGGTGGCCGCCGAGCGCAGGTCGTGGACCCGCACGTCGAGCGTGCCCGCGGCCCGGGCCCGGCCGAGCAGGCTCTGGGCCGCGAAGTGCTCCACCATGTCCGGGAAGATCGTGAAGATGTCGATGCGCATCGCGGCGTTCGGCGGATCAGAGGTCGAACAGGCCGTCGGGGGGATCGACCGTCAGCGTGCCCGGGGCGTGGTCGACCACGAAGGTGACGGGGACCAGCGCGCCGGTGTCCAGCTCGATGAGGTCGGCGGCGGGGTTGGCCACCACGGCGACGCAGCGGCCCACCGTGTCGCCCGCGGCCGTCCGCACCGTCGACCCGACCACGTCGTGGACCCACAGCTCGGCCGGATCGTCGAGCGGGGCGGCGCGCAACGCCAGGCCCCGCAGGGCGTCGGCCTGCTCGCGGGTCCCATGCCCGGCGAAGGTCACGATCCAGCGGTCCTGGTGGGGGCGCGACGCGGCGACCGTGAGGTCGCCGGCATCCGACGACAGCACCACGCCGGGAGACACGCGCTCGGCCCGGTCGGTGATCAGGACCACCACGACCTCGCCGCGCAGGCCGTGGGCCCGGGCGATATAGCCGACCTCCAGCAGCGGCGGCGAGCCCGCGGAGCCGGCATCGCCCACAGGATCAGTCCTCGAACTCGACCTCGACGTCGGTGCCGTCACGGGCGGCGGCGGCCCGCACGACGGTCCGGATGGCCTGGGCCACCCGACCCCGCTTGCCGATCACGCGGCCCATGTCGGTGGGCCCGACCCGGACGGTGAGGCGGGGCAGCGAGCGACCCTGGGTCTGCTCGATGCGGACCGCGTCGCGATCCTCGACCAGCGACCCGACCAGGTGCTCCAGCACGGCGCGGGCCGTGGGCACCTCGACCGGGGAGGCGGTGTCGGTCACGAATCGCCCTTGTCCGACGCCGCCGAGGCGGAAGCAGCCGGGGCGGACTCGGCGGGCGTCGCCGGGGCCTTGCCACTGAACTGGTCCAGCGCGCCCGAGATCTGCAGCAGCTGGCGCACGCGATCGGTCGGCTGGGCGCCCTTGCGCAGCCAGTCGACGGCCTTGTCGTTGTCGATGCGGACGGCGGAGGGGTCGGGCCGGGGGTCGTACACGCCCACGATCTCGATGAAGCGCCCGTCGCGCGGGGACCGGGAGTCGGCCGCGACCACGCGGTAGGTCGGCTGCTTCTTCTTGCCCATCCGCATCAGGCGGAGCTTGACGGCCACAGGTACATCCTTCTTCGTTCGAGAGCGGCGAACCAGCTTAACCGGCGTCGGGGTGCGAGAGGCAACGAGCGCCGGATCGGCCGGCCGCCGGAGATCAGTTGAGGCCCGGCAGCTTGAACGGCTGGCGGCCCTCGGCCCGGGCGGCGGCTGCCGCCGCGGCGGCGCCACCCGCGGGGGTGACGCGGCCGCCGCCCCCGCCCTTGCGGCCCTTCTTGCCCTTGCGGCCCCGTAGGGCCTTGGTGCCGGAGAGGCCCGGCATGCGCTTCATCAGCTTCTGCATCTCGCGGAACTGCTTGACCAGCTGGCTGACGTCCGCGGTCTGGACACCGCTGCCGTTGGCGATGCGCAGCCGCCGCGAGCCGTCGATGATCGTCGGATCGTTGCGCTCGTCGCGGGTCATCGAGCGGATGATGGCCTCGATGCGGTTGACCTGGCCCTCGTCGATCTCGGCGTTGCGGACCTCCTTGGGCATGCCCGGCATCAGCCCCATGAGGTTCTGCAGCGGGCCCATCTTGCGCACCTGCTGGAGCTGGTCGAGGAAGTCGTCGAGGGTGAACTTGCCCTCGAGCAGCTTGGCCGCGGCGGCCTCGGCCTCTTCCTTCTCGTAGACCTGCTCGGCCTTCTCGATGAGGGTGAGGACGTCGCCCATGCCCAGGATGCGGCTGGCGAGCCGGTCCGGGTGGAAGAGGTCGAAGTCCTCGAGCTTCTCCCCGGTGGAGGCGAAGGCGATGGGCTTGCCCACCACCTCCTTGACCGACAGGGCGGCACCACCGCGGGCGTCGCCGTCGAGCTTGGTGAGGATGACGCCGTCGAGGGCCAGCGTGGCGTCGAAGGACTCGGCCACCGTGACCGCGTCCTGGCCGGTCATGGCGTCGACGACCAGGAACGTGTAGTCCGGCGAGGTCGTCTGAGAGATGCGCCGGACCTGGTCCATCATCTCGGTGTCGATGGCGAGGCGGCCGGCGGTGTCGACGATGCAGACGTCACGGCCGAGGCGCCGGGCCTCCTCCACGCCCGCCTTGGCGGTCGCGACCGGATCGCCCGGCTGGCTGAAGACGGGGACACCCACGCGCCCACCCAGGGTGCGGAGCTGCTCGACCGCCGCAGGGCGCTGGAGGTCGGCCCCGACCAGCAGCGGGTTGCGGCCGGCCTGGCGGAACCAGCGGGCCAGCTTGGCCGCGCTGGTGGTCTTGCCCGAGCCCTGGAGGCCGGCCATCAGCACGACGGTCGGGGGCCGCGAGGCGTAGGTGATCCGCATCGACTCGCCGCCGAGCGCCTCGACCAGCGCCTCGTTGACGAGCTTGATGACCTGCTGGGCGGGGTTCAGGGCCTCGTGGACCCGGGCGCCCACCGCCCGCTCCCGGATGCGGTCGAGCATGGACCGCACGACGGCAAAGTTGACGTCGGCCTCGAGCAGGGCGAGGCGGATCTCGCGCAGCACCTCTTCGACGTCGGATTCACGCAGCGTCCCCTTGCTGCGCAGCCGGGCGAAGATGCCCTCGAACCGTTCGGACAGCGACTCGAACATGAGCCAACCAGGCTACCCGGCGGCCACCCTCGTCAGCGCCTCCGGGTGGCCATATCGAGGGCGGTGTAGATGCCGGGGATCGCCACCAGCGAGACCAGGCCCAGGGCGCCGTAGCGGGAGATGGCGGCAGCCTCCTCCGGCGTGCACTGCTCGCCCCAGGTGCCGCACAGCGAGGTCCCGAGGGCCAGGAACCAGAACATCGCGGTGGTGACGACGGCCACGACCATGGCACACAGGTAGCCGATGCGGCGGCGCTCCCGCTCGTCCCAGCCGGCCATGCTCCGATAGAACATGACGCCCGCGACCGGGACGGCGATCAGCCCCACCCCGGGCGGGAGGCCGGGCAGGGTGGCGGAGCCGGCGAAGACACCGACGCACAGGGCGGCGGGGACGGTGGGCAGGACACGGCGGACATCGACCATGCCGAGCACGGTCGCATCTGCGGGCGGCCCGTCGTAGTGGGGCGACCCCCCAGATCGGCCTGGGGGGTCTGGGGACCCGGAGGGTCAGGGACGGGTGTCGCCGTTGCCGGTCGAGCCGACGACCAGGCGGTTGTCCACGTCGGCCACACCCGGCACCGCGGCCGCGGCCCGCTCGATGTCGGCCTTGCCGGTCTCGTGCGGCGCCCCGCCGGTGAGGATCGCCGTGCCGCCGACCACGTCGACCGCGGGCTGGGGCAGGTGCCAGGTGCGCGGCGAGTGCGACAGCTCGTAGCGGACCCGCTCGGCGACGGCGTCGTCGCTGGCCGGGGCGTTGCGGGCCTCCCACTGGCGGCGCAGCCGCTCGCGCAGCTCCTCCCCCGAGGTGGGGGCGATCAGCAGGCCGATCCCCACCCCCAGAGCGATCGCCAGCAGGCGGGACAGGCCCACGAAGCGGGTGGCACGGTACGTCGTGCCCACCGACAGCCGGCCCGCGTAGTAGCCGGTCTTCACGCCGGCCTTGCCCACCCCGTAGGAAAGGCGCACAGGCAACAGGATCGTCCGGAACACTGGGTACCTCCCTCCTAGGCGAAGAGCGCCTCGACGAACTCGTCGGGGTCGAACTCCACCAGATCATCCACCGTCTCGCCCAGTCCCACCAGTTTGATCGGGATGCCGAGCGACGCCTGCACGGCCAGGGCGATGCCGCCCTTGGCCGAGCCGTCGAGCTTGGTCAGGACCACGCCGGTGACGTCCACCGCCTCGGTGAACTGGCGCGCCTGGGTCAGGCCGTTCTGGCCGGTCGTGGCGTCCAGGACGAGCAGCACCTCTGTCACGTTCCCCGGATCGCGGTCGGCCACCCGCCGGACCTTCCGCAGCTCCTCCATGAGGTTCGTCTTGGTGTGGAGCCGGCCGGCCGTGTCCGCCAGCACCAGGTCGTGGCCCCGGGCCGCGGCCCGCTCCACGGCGTCGAACACCACGGCGGACGGGTCGCCGCCCTCGTTGCCCCGCACCATGTCGGTCCCGGTGCGCTCGGCCCACTGGCCCAGCTGCTCGGCGGCGGCCGCCCGGAACGTGTCGCCCGCGGCCATGATCACGTGGCGGCCCTCGGCCTGCTGCAGGCGGGCGATCTTGCCGATCGTGGTCGTCTTGCCGACCCCGTTGACCCCCACGAACAGCCAGACGTTGGGGACGGGCGGCTCGTGGCGCAGCGCCCGGTCGCCGCTGGCCAGCATGTCCTTGAGCTGGGACTTCAGCCGGTCGAGCAGGATGTCGGGATCGGTGATGGACTCGGCCTTGGCCGTCTCCCGCAGCTCGTCGAGGATCTCGCCGGTGACGGCCACGCCCACGTCCGCCCGGATCAGGGCCTCCTCCAGCTCGTCCCAGGTGGCGGCGTCCACCGAGCGGGACCGGATCGACCCCAGGTAGCCGCCCAGCGCACCGCGGGCCTTGGCCAGCCGCTCGCGGAAGGTGGGCCGGACGGGGACCGGCGGCGCCTCCACCTCGGCCTCGGGCGGCGCCTCGACCTCGGGCGGCGCCTCGACCGGCGGGACCGACGGAGGGGGCGGCGGCTCCAGCTCGACGCCGCCCCGGGAGCGGGCGACGAAGAACCAGGTGCCGCCCACGACGGCGGCGACGACCAGGATGGCTACGAGCAGGATCACGATCTCCATGGCGGACCGGAGCCTACCGGTCCCCCCTCGGCGCCCCGGTAGGCGGGGGGTGTCCCCGATCCGCCCCCGGGGCCGCCGACCGTACGGTCCGGACATGCCCGCCCCCACCCCGTCCCCCACCGGGAACGTCGACGACGCCACGCTGCTCGAACACGCCCTGTTCGAGGTACGCAAGGTCATCGTCGGCCA
>DATBGF010000461.1:0-5283 GCA_036558145.1 Acidimicrobiales bacterium | reverse complement strand
GCACTGCCGATCGCACGTCACACTCGGCACCAGTGCTGCGACGATGTGGCCGCATGCCTCTGGCGGTCGTCGGGCAAGCGGGCGGCGACCGACATCCCCATCCACGAGAGCGTTTGGCGATGGTGGAAACCAGGGCGTTGTCTGCTCGGGGCAGGACTCGAACCTGCAAGACACAGCTCCAAGCCCGGCGCGACCCGTCCAGCGAGTGCGCCACAGTCGGCTGACCGCGTCGTTCGAGCCTCAGGGCGCGGTCTCCTCGACGTCTGATGCCAGGTCGGCTTCCACCAGGGCGGCGAAGGCGCTGGCGGCCCGCTCGACCGCTGCGTCGACGAGCTCGTCGGACAGCACGGTCGACGTGGCGAGGAGGCCCCGCGGGGCGAAGAACAAGCCGTGGTCGAGGCAGGCGAGGTGAAAGGCGGCCATGCGCGGCCCGTCGGCCCGCTCAGGGATATTCGGGGGCACGTCGGGGCTCAGGAACACGTTGAGCAGCGAGCCCACCCGGCGCACGCTGAACGGCACGCCGTGCTCGGCCGCCGCCCGGGTCAGCCCGTCGGCCAGCCGGCTGCACCACTGGTCGATGGCCACGATCCGCTCCGCGGTCAGCTCACGGACCGAGGCCGCGCCGGCGGCCATCGTCACAGGGTTGGCGTTGAAGGTGCCCGACAACGGGAGCCGTCCGCGAGTGGGGTCGGTGACCCGCAACACCTCAGCGCGACCGCCCAGCGCACCGACCGGGAACCCGCCGCCGATGAGCTTGCCGAACGTGGTGAGATCCGGCTCGACCCCGGCCAGGGCCTGGGCACCGCCGGGAGCGAGGCGGAACGTGATGACCTCGTCCAGGACGAACAGGGCGCCGGTGGCCCGGGCCGCGTCGCCCACGCGGGCGAGGAAGCCCGGCGGCGCGGGGACCACGCCGGACGAGCCCATGACCGGCTCCAGGATCACGCAGGCGATCTCGTCGCCGCACTCGGCGAGCACGGCCTCGAAGGCGGCGGCGTCACCGAACGGGGCGATGACGGTGTCGGGGCCGTCCTTCCCCAGGTTGCCTACCTCGTAGTCGTCGTAGCTGCCGTGATACCCGTACCGGGCCATCAACACCTTGCGCCGACCAGTCACCTCGCGGGCGACCATCGCCGCGTGCATGGTCGCCTCGGTGCCGGAGTTGCAGAACCGCACCCGCTCCACCGACGCGACCCGATCGATCAGCAGCTCGGCCAGCTCGAGCATGGGCTCGTTGGCCGCCGCCCAGCACGTGCCACCGGCGAGCGCCCGGCTCGCCGCCCCGACGATGGCCGGATGGGCGTTGCCGTGGACCAGGGCCGTGTAGTTGCCCAGCAGGTCGAGGTACTCGTGGCCGTCGACGTCGCGCAGCCACGGCCCCGTCGCGCTGGCGATCGTCAGTGGGTACGGGGTGTGCCAGGCAGCGGCCCGGAAGTCGCCGCCCGGGAACAGCGTGGCCGAGCGGCGGGCGCGCGCCGCCGACTCCGGCGTGCGCTCGTGGTACCGGCGGGTGATGGGATCCACGGCGGTGCCTCCGGGTGCGGTGCTCCTAGGTTCTCGCCGCCGCCAGGAGTCTAGGAAGTGTCTAGGACACCCCGGTTGAGCACCAGTGCCTTCACCGCTGACGGCCGAACGTATGGCCTGACCAGCGACGCTGGTGGCTCGGGGGGCAGGACTCGAACCTGCAACACACAGCTCCAAAGGCTGCTGTTCTGCCGATTGAACTACCCCCGAAGGTCGTTCCACCGTAACGGTACGCGGCCGGATCGCGGGTGTGGGCTGGGTTGGAGGGGTCCTCGGGGCGCCACTAGGGTGGCAGGCCTCATGGGTTCACTGATCAAGAAGCGCCGCAAGCGGATGCGCAAGAAGAAGCACAAGAAGATGCTCAAGCGCACCCGTTGGCAGCGCCGCGCTGCCGGCAAGTAGCACCTCGCTCGCTGCCGGCCCCGGCGCCACGTCCATCTGTAAGCCGCTCCCGAGCGCCCCGACCAGGGGCGCTCGTTGCGCGCCACGCCCGCGCCCGCAGGCACGCCTGACGGCACGGAGGGGGTCAGTAGGCCGGGATGGTGTGGGCGACCATGCGGCCCTCGCCGGGGTAAGAGCCCTCGACGTACCAGGTCGAGCCGGAGCCCGCGAGGTGCGGGGTCTGGCCGGTCGCGGCGCCGAACGCGTCGCGGAACGCGGCCATGCGGGGCTCCACCACCAGGGCGGCGGGCTCCAGGTCGTTGGGGCCGTCGGCCGTGGGCCCGCCGAGCGAGTCCCAGGCGGCGTAGACCGCCGGCGTCGAGCAGCCGTACGGGGGCATGGCCAGCGTGATCGTCCGGGGGGCGAATGGCAGCGGGGACAGGATCTCGCCGATGCCCTGGACCCGGGCGCGGCCGCCGTGGAGGCAGAACGAGACGTCGGCGCCCAGCGACTCGGCGATGGCGAGGTCTTCGCAGCCCGCCCAGCGCATGACCGCGGCGGCGTTGGACGAGCCGCCGCCCAGGCCGCCGCCCGCGGGGATGCGCTTGGCCAGCAGGACGCGGGCCTCCCGGCCGACCGCCTTGAGGGCGCGGCCGACCAGGTTGTCGTGCGGGTCCACGTAGCCGAGGTGCCGCCCCTCCACCACCTCGAGCCCCCAGCCCGGGCCGAACGTCAGCTCGTCAGCCAGGTCGAGGCTGACCATCTCGGCGTCCAGCAGGTGATAGCCGTCGGCTCGCAGCCCCGTCACCCGGAGGGAGACGGTCAGCTTCGCCGGGGCCAGGACGACGGTCAGTCGGCCCCCCGCCGCACCAGCCAGACGCTCAGCGCCATGAGCGCCGCGCACAGCGCGATGCCTGTCGCCAGCATGGGAAGGTTGCCGAAGAACCGGTCGCCGAAGCTGCCGGCCTCGTCCTGGGCCAGCTTGTAGAGCCAGGACAGGATGTAGATCCCCAGCACGACCCAGGCGCCGAACGCGACCAGTGTGGCCAGGTTGGAAGGAATGGGAGGAGCGCTCGGTGCGCGCGACGGGCGCGGGCTACCGGACGGTCCCTGCGGGTCAGTCATGGAAGTCACCTTCCCACATCGGCGGCGGCCAACCGGTCCCAGTCCGCCAGCGACAGCTCCTCGGCCCGGGCCTCGGGGCGCACCCCCGCCCGCTCGAACGCCGCGGGATCGACCAGGCCCGCCAGCGAGCGGCGCAGCATCTTGCGGCGCTGCCCGAAGCCGGCCTCCACCAGGCGGAACAGCGCGCCCGGATCGGCCGCCACCGGCGGGGCCGCCAGCCGCCGCAGCCGCACGAGCACCGACTCGACCCGCGGCGGCGGGATGAACACGGTGGCGGGCACCCGCCCGACGACCTCGGCCGAGGCCCGGTACGCGACCTTGACCGACGGGATCCCGTAGGCCTTCGTCCCCGGACCGGCCGCGAGCCGCTCCCCCACCTCCCGCTGCACCATCACCAGCATCCGCTCGATGGCCGGGACCCGCTCCAGCAGGTCGAGCACCAGCGGCGTGGCGATGTTGTACGGCAGGTTGGCGACGAGCGCCCACCCGCCCGACGGCACCAGCACGGAGTCCCAGTCCAGGGCCATCGCGTCGCCGTGGACCACCCGCACCCCCGCGGGCTCGACGACGCTGCGCAGCGCGGGCAGCAGGTGGCGGTCCAGCTCGACCGCGGTCACCGACGCGCCGGTCTCGGCCAGGGCCAGGGTCAGCGATCCCAGGCCGGGGCCGACCTCGACGACCCGGTCCCCCGGCCCGACCTCGGCCAGCCGGGCGATGCGCCGCACGGTGTTGGGATCGGCCACGAAGTTCTGCCCCAGCGCCCGGCTGGGCGAGAGCCCGTGCTCGGCGAGCAGGTCGCGCACCTGCCGGGGCGTCAGCGTCACGGCCCGAGGCCGTAGACCCGGGCGGCGTTGGACCAGGTAGCGGCGGCGACCTCGTCGACCGGCCGGCCCATGGCCGCGGCGAGGGCCTCGCCCACCACCGGGACCAGCGCCGGGCGGTTCGGCCGCCCGCGGTGGGGCACCGGCGCCAGGTACGGGCTGTCGGTCTCGACCAGCACCCGGTCGAGCGGGCACAGGGCGGCGGCGGCCCGCACGTCGCCGGCCGACGGGAACGAGACGATGCCGGAGAAAGAGAGGTGCCCGCCCCGGGCCAGGCAGGCCTCAGCCTCCTCGGGGCCGCCGGTGAAGCAGTGGAACACGGTGCGCTCGGGCACGCCCTCGGCGTCGAGCACGGCGAACGTGTCGTCCCACGCCTCCCGGGTGTGGATCATCAGCACCAGGCCGTGCTCGTGGGCCCAGCCGATCTGCGTCGCGAACGCCGACCGCTGCGTGGCCCGGGGCGAGTGCTCGTAGTGGTAGTCGAGGCCGCATTCGCCCACCGCCACCACGCCGGGCTCGCCGAGCATCTCGGCCAGGCCGTCCAGCCCGAGCTTGGCGTCGTGCGGGTGCAGCCCCACGGTCGCCCACACGACCCCCGGGTGGCGCCCGGCGGCGGCCACCGCGGCCGCGGAGCGCGCTACGTCGGTGCCCACAGTGATGAAACGCTCGACGCCGGCGTCCTGCGCGTCGGCGACCATGCGGTCGATCGCCTCCGCGGTGGGCGCGTCGTCGTCCTCCCACCCCAGGTGGCAGTGGTTGTCGATCCAGCGCAGGGCCACGAGCCCGCACGTTACCGGCGCGGCGCGGCCGGTCCTGCTACACACGGCGTATGGCGGACGGCGTGGCCGTGCGGTTGCTCGGCCCAGTGCGATTGGTCACCAACTCGGGCACGGCGGTGGCCTTCCGCGGTCATGTGGCCCGCCTGCTGGCCTGGCTGGCGCTGCACCCGGACCGCGCCTGGACCGTCGACGACCTCGCGGCCCGGCTGTGGCCGGAGGGATCGCCGCCGACCGCCCGCACCGCGATCCAGGGCCACGTGTCGCGCCTGCGCCGCACGCTCACGACGGTCGACGGCGTCGGCATCGAGTCCACGGGCGGCGGCTACGCCCTGCGGTCCCGGCCGGGCGCCGTCGACGTCCACCGGTTCACCGCCCTGCGCGACGAGGCCCTGTCCGCCGAGCGGGACGGGCTCGGTGCGGCCGCCGCCGCCGACCTCCTGGCCGCGGCGCTCGAGCTGTGGTCGGGGGACGCGCTCGGCGAGCTGCGGGCCGATCCGCTCCTGGGACCGGAGGCCCGCGCCCTCGACGACCAGCGCCGCGATGTCGAGGAGCGGCTGGCAGAGGCGCTGATCGGAGCGGGCCGCCTCGATCGGGCCCTGGCGTTGCTGGGCCGCCTGGTCAACGCGGAGCCGCTGCGCGAGCGGCGCTGGGCG
>DATBGF010000460.1:0-2197 GCA_036558145.1 Acidimicrobiales bacterium | reverse complement strand
CCTGGAGCGGGACGCCGTCGGGACCGGGCGTGTCGTCCCACAGGCTCTGGAACGCGGCCTGGATGGCCGGGTTCGTGACGTAGTACAGCGGGAACCCGGTGTGCGTGTTGGTGGCCCCGCCGGTGAGGGTCATCCAGTCGGGGAAGCCGTCGCTCCCCAGCGGCTGGCCATCGGCCTGCGGGCCCCATCCGTCCTGGTGCAGGTCGAGCAGCACATAGATCTGGTGCGCCGCCAGCACGTCGACCGTCTCCGCCAGGTGGTCGAGGAACTGCTCGTCGATCCGACCCGGGGTGGGCATGATCCCGGTCCCGGTCAGCCCGAGGCGGACGGCGTCGAACCCGTGGTCCTTCAGCCACACGGCGTCCTCGTCGCCGAACCCGGCGGCGGAGGGGTAGTACGGCGCCTCCTTGGGCACGAAGTTGATCCCCCGCAACATGAGCACCCGGCCCGTGGCGTCGGTCAGCCAGCGGCCCTGATGGGCGATCGGCGCGACGGGCGTCGGATCGGTGAAGCGCGGACCACGGCCGTGCCCGGGCCCGCCTCCGCCGGGCACGGCGGCCACACACGCGACCACCGCCGCGTAGACCGCCCCCAGCCACACCAATCTCACGAGCCGCCGCGTGGGTCCCCTCCCGATGCGCATCCCTGCATCATGGTCCGAACTCGGGGACCGGCGACGGGTCTCTTCGAGCGACAGGCCCCGGCCCGTGCCCAAGCGCAGGTGGTGCCGCAGGCTGCGGGGCCGCGCGGGTCCCCTCCCGACGCGCGTCCCCGCATCATCGTCCAAACGCCGGGACCAGCGACGGGTCACTTCGTGCGACGGGCCCCGGTTCGTGTCCGAGCGCAGGTGGTGCCGCAGGCTGCGGGGCCGCGTGGGTCCCCTCCCAATGCGCGTCCCCGCATCATGGTCCGAACGCCGGGACTAGCGACGGGTCTCCTCGGGCGATGCGCCCTGGCGCTCGCCGGACGCAGGTGATTCCGCAGGCTGAGGGCCCGCCTGTCGTTAGTTTGGGGGCATGTCTCTCGCCAGCCCGACAGCCGCGGGTGCGGTCGCCGGACCGCCGACCAAGCCCCGCCTGCGGGGGATGCTCCACCTCATCGCCTTCCCCGTGTCGCTGGTGGCGGGCGCCGTGCTGGTCCTCGGGGTGGCCGACACCGCCGCCGAGCGCTGGGGCTGCCTGATCTACGCGCTGGCCAGCGCCGAACTGTTCGGGGTCAGCGCCCTGTACCACCGCGGCCACTGGGACGCCCGCACCCACGCCCTGCTGCGCCGGCTCGACCACTCGAACATCTTCCTGATGATCGCGGGGACCTACACCCCGATCTGCCTGGCGCTGCTCGACGGCACGGCCCGCACCGTGGTGCTGACCGTCGTGTGGGTGGGGGCGCTGGCCGGGATCGTGTTCCGGGTCGCCTGGCTCTCGGCGCCGGCGTGGCTGTACACGCCGTTCTACGTGGCGCTGGGCTGGGTGGCGATCGGGGTGCTGCCCGCGCTGGCCCGCGAGGGCGGGCCCGGGCTCGTGGCCCTGATCCTCGTGGGCGGGCTCGCCTACAGCGTCGGCGGGCTGGTCTACGCGCTGCGCCGCCCCAACCCCGCCCCCGCCACGTTCGGGTACCACGAGATCTTCCACGCCTGCACGCTGGCCGGCTACGTCTGCCACTACGTGGCGGTGGTGCTCGCCATCCAATGACGGACCCGGCCGTCTACGGGCTCGACATCGAGACCGACACGTCGGTGGACGGCCTGGACCCCGCCGTATCCCCCATCGTCAGCGCCGCCCTGTCGACGACCGAGGGCGACGAGGTGTTCGGCGGACCCGAGCCGGACCTGCTGGCGGCGCTGGACGCCCGGCTCCGCGCCCTCGATCCGGGGATCCTCGCCACCTGGAATGGCGCCGCCTTCGACCTGCCGTTCCTGGCCGACCGGGCCGCCATCGCCGGAGTCCCGCTGGGCCTACGCCTGGTGCCGGACCCGACGGTCGTGCTGAGCCGGGGCCCACTGGCCGGCCACGCGGGCGCCTACCGGGCCAGGTGGTACGGACACCGCCACCTCGACGGCTATCGCATGTACCGGGGCGACGTCGGCCGGATCCTGCACATCTCGTGCTCGCTCAAGGCCATCGCCCGGGTGGTGGGCCTCACCCCGGTCGAGGTCGACCGCGAGCGGATCCACGAGCTCGCGCTCGCCGACCTGGAC
>DATBGF010000459.1:0-4664 GCA_036558145.1 Acidimicrobiales bacterium | reverse complement strand
CGTTCGCCGTCGCCGCGCTGGCCACCGGCCGGCTGGGCGAGGGCTGGCTGATGGAGACCCGGCGCTGGACGCTCGTCGCCTGGGGCTGCCTGACCATCGGCATCGTGCTGGGCGCCTGGTGGAGCTACGAGGTCCTCGGCTGGGGCGGCTACTGGGGGTGGGACCCGGTCGAGAACGCGTCGCTGCTGCCCTGGCTGACCGGCACGGCCTACCTGCACTCGGTGATGGTGCAGGAGCGCCGGGGCATGCTCCGGGTCTGGAACCTGTCGCTGCTGTGCGCCACGTTCAGCCTCACCATCCTGGGCACGTTCCTGACCCGCTCCGGGGTGATCGCCTCGGTGCACGCGTTCACCGAGGGCTCCATCGGCTACTGGCTGCTCGGGTTCTTCGGGCTCGTGGTGGCCGTGACCCTGGGTCTGATCGGCTGGCGGGGCGACCGGCTGCGGGCCCCCGGGCGCATCGACTCGCCGGTGTCCCGCGAGGGTGCGTTCCTGGCCAACAACGTGCTGTTCGCCGCGTTCGCGTTCGTGGTGCTGCTGGGGACCGTGTTCCCGCTGCTCGTGGAGGCCGTCAACGGCGACCAGCTGTCGGTCGGGGCGCCGTACTTCGACCGCATGGTGATGCCCATCGGCCTGGCTCTGCTGTTCCTCATGGCCGTCGCGCCGGTCCTGCCGTGGCGCAAGGCGTCGACCGAGCTGCTGTCCCAGCGCCTGTTCTGGCCCGCCTGGGCGGGGGTCGCCGCGGTGGCGATCGCCGTGCTCCTCGGGGCCCGGGGCCTGGCCCCGCTGGTCGCCTTCGGCCTCGGCGCGTTCGCGGCGGGCTCCGCGGTCCGCCAGGTCGTGCTGGCCACCCGGCGCCAGGGCTGGCGGGGACTGGTCGGCCGGGCCAACGGCGGCATGATCGTGCACATCGGCGTGGTCGTCATCGCCGTGGCGCTGGCCGCCTCGTCGAGCTTCGACCGTGAGCAGGAGCTGACCATGGCGGTCGGCGACACCGCCACGGTGGCCGGCCACGAGATCACCTACGTGGGCCACCGGACGATCGACGCCGACAACAAGACCTCGGTCCGGGCCAGGATCGCCATCGACGGCGACATCTACGAGCCGGCCATCAACACCTTCCGCGGCTCCGAGCAGTCGATCGGCACGCCGTCGGTGAAGACCGGGCCGCGCCAGGACGTGTTCCTGTCGCTGGTGCGGGCGCCCGAGGGCGACGCGGGCCAGACCATCGGCCTGCTGGTGGTCGTGCAGCCGCTGGTCATGTGGCTGTGGGTCGGCGGGTTCATCATGGCGTTCGGCACCGTGCTGGCCGCCTGGCCGGGCCGGCGCCGCAACCCGATCGACCCGGTGTCGGCCCCGGTCGAGATCCGGGGGGCGCCGGCCGTGAGCACGTCGGCGCCGCCGCCCGAGCCTGAGCCCGAGCCCGAGCCGGTCGAGGTGGGATCGTGACCGAGGTCGTGGACCCGTCCACCCCCGCCGACGCCGAGGACGGCTTCGCCGACGAGCCGCCCCGGAAGCGCCGCACCGGCCTGATCGTGTCGGTGGTCGTGGCGCTGCTCCTGGCGGGGTTCGTGGTGGTGCTGGCCACCAGTGAGCCGGCCAGCGAGCGGCGGGCGCGCAGCCCGCTGGTGGGCAAGACCGTCCCGGCCCTGGCCGGGGACACGCTGGACGGCGGCAGCTTCGACATCGACGACCAGCGGGGCCGCTGGGTCCTCGTCAACTTCTTCGCCACCTGGTGCGCGCCCTGCCGGATCGAGCACCCCGAGCTGCAGGCGTTCGAGGACGCCCACCGCTCGGCCGGCGACGCCGCGGTCGTGAGCGTCGTGTACCGCGACACCGTGGCCAACACCCGGGACTTCTTCGCCCAGAACGGCGGCGACTGGCCGGTCATGCTCAACGAGGACGGCCGGGCGCCGGTCGACTTCGGCGTGGTCAAGGTGCCCGAGTCGTACCTGGTGGCCCCGAGCGGCCTCGTGGTGGCCAAGTTCAACGGCGGGGTCACGCAGGCGGACCTCGACAACACCATCGCCCAGTTCGAGGGGTCCGGATGACCGCCCCGACCACCCCCGCCGCCCCGACCCCGCGTCGCCGCTCCCGTCCCGGCCTGCGGACGGTCGGCTGGCCGCTGCTGGCGATCGTCCTCGGCGTGGCGCTGCTGATCGGCGTGACCGGCACCCGGCCGCCGCGCACGGCCGAGGACCGGGCCCGGGCCCTGGCCGAGTCCGTGGCCTGCCCGGTGTGCGACGGCCAGTCGGTGGCCGAATCCGACTCGGAGGCGGCCAAGGGCATCCGCAGCCAGATCAGCAGCCGCATCTCGGAGGGGGCCACAGACGCCGAGATCCGAGACGAGCTGGCCGCCGCCTACGGCGAGCACATCCTGTTGACCCCGGGCCGCACCGGCGTGGCCAGCCTGGTGTGGACCCTGCCGGTCGTGGCGCTGGTGGCCGCGCTGGCGGGCCTGGCCCTGACGTTCCGGCGCTGGCGCCGGGGTGGGGGAGCCCACGCCACCGACGCCGACCGCGAGCTGGTCGCCGCGGCGCGCGGCGCCGACGGCCACGGGGATGCGCCGTGAGCACCACCACCCACCGCGACCTCGATCCCGACGCTCTCGCCGCCCTGGAGGAGGAGCGGAGCTTCCTGCTGCGCTCGCTCGACGACCTGGAGCGCGAGCACGAGGCGGGCGACGTCGACGACGTCGACTACGAGACCCTCAAGGACGACTACACCGCCCGGGCCGCCCGCACGATCCGCTCCATCGAGTCCCACCACGCCCGCATGGCCGAGGCCCGGCCCCGGCGGAGCTGGCGCCGCCTGCTGGTCACGGTGGCCGCGGTGGGCGCCTTCGCCCTGCTCGCCGGGGTGGTCGTGGCCCAGGCCTCCGGCCGCCGAGGCGCGGGCGACACCATCACCGGCAACACCCGCCAGACCACCCGGACCCAGCTCGACCAGGCCCTCCAGCTGGCCTCGCAGCAGAAGTACGACCAGGCCATCGCCCTCTACGACGAGGTCCTGGCCGGCCAGCCGAAGAACGTCGAGGCCATGACCTACAAGGGCTGGATCCAGTTCCAGTCCGGCGACGGCCAGGGGGTCGTGACGCTCATCAACGCCGCGGGGCTCGATCCGTCCTACCCGGCGACGCATGCCTTCCTGGCGGTGGCCTTCGAGCGTCTCGGCCGCCCGGAGACCGCCCAGCAGGAGCTGGACCGCCTCGACGCCCTCGACCCCCCGCCCGAGTTCCGCGAGCTGACCGCCTCCCTGCGCCAGCGCCTCCCGGCCGAGATCGCGGCCGCGGGCTCCACGACCACCACGACCGCCCCGCCCGGGCCGTGAGGCGCGACGAGCGCGCCGCGGTGGCGCGAGAGACCCAGGCCATCGTGGCCGCGGGCCGGTACGAGCGGGACGGCCGCATGGTCGACATCGGCGCCTCGGTCACCGCCGCCTGCCGCGGGTCCCACCTGCACCTGCCCGACGATCCGGCTCTGGACCTCGCCCCCTCGGGGGTGGGGACGGGATCGGTCGAGGTCACGGGCGAGACCACGCTCGCGGCCGCGGCGCGCCTCGTGGACGAGGGCCACGGGCCGGTCGCCTGCCTCAACTTCGCCTCGGCCCGGAAAGCCGGCGGGGGCTGGCTGAACGGCGCGGAGGCCCAGGAGGAGGGCCTGGCCCGGGCCTCGGCGCTGGCGGCCTGCCTCGCGTCGGTGCCCGAGTTCTACGAGTTCCACCGCCGCCAGCAGGACCTGCGCTATGGCGACCACATCGTGTGCTCGCCGGCCGTGCCCGTGTTCCGCGACGACTCGGGGACCCTGCTCGCCCGGCCCTATCAGGTGATGTTCCTCACCGCCGCGGCGCCCAACGCGGGCGCTCTCGCCGATCAGGGCCGCTCCGCCGACATGCGGGAGCTCATCGGCCTGCGGGCGCGGCGGGTCCTGGCCGCCGCGCTGCTCCACGAGCAGCGAGCCCTCGTCCTCGGCGCCTGGGGTTGCGGCGTGTTCCGCAACGACCCGGCCGTGGTGGCGGACGCGTTCGCCGGGCTGTTGGAGGACGGCTTCGCCGGGGCGTTCGACCGCGTGACCTTCGCCGTCCTCGATCGGGCCGCCGGCGCGCCGACCCGCCGCGCGTTCGTGGACCGGCTCGGCCGCTAGAGCTCGGGCGGCGGGATGTAGCGGGCCTTGCTCCAGGTCCCGCCGTCCCAGGTGAGGACCCAGGTCGACGCCTTGGGCCACAGCAGCGGCTCCTTGAACCGGGCTGTGGTCGCCTTGAGGATCCGCAGCATGTCGGGGATCACGTCCCCGTGGCTGCAGAGCGCGGCGACGTCGACCTTCTTGCGCAGCTCCTCGGCCAGGTCGAGGGCTCCCTCGCCGTCGTGGCCCTCGGCCAGGCGCTCGTCGATCTCGACCTGCTGCCCGAGGCGCTGGGCCAGCGGCTCGAGGCTCTGCACGCAGCGGACCGACGGGCTGCTCACCAGCCGGTCTATGCCTGCCGACGCCAGCATGTCGGCGATGGCGTCGGCCTGGCGGCGCCCCTTGTGGCTGAGCGGGCGGAGGTCGTCCGGCTTGTCCCAGGCTGAGCGGTTGCCGGCGGCGCTGTGGCGGATGACGTAGAGCCTCATGAGCGGGGGTGATGATGCCAGATCCGGGGCCCGATCACCTCGACCGCCGCACCGCC
>DATBGF010000458.1:0-10517 GCA_036558145.1 Acidimicrobiales bacterium | reverse complement strand
CGGTCGAACTGCACCCGCTGGCGGGCGTAGTCGGACGCCATGGTGAGGGCCCGCTCGGCGGCGCCGACGCTCTCGGCGCACAGGGCGATGCCGATGTCGTCGACGATGCGGGCCCACAGCGCGCGTTGGTCGCCCGGGGGGCCGACCCGGCGGGCGGGGCGGCCGTCCAGCACCAGGCGGGCCAGCGTGCGGGTGACGTCGAGGCCGGGGACCGGCTCGGCCGCGGGGTCGGACACGGCGAAGCCGGCCAGGCTGCCGCCGTCCGCAGGGTCGCGGGCGAGGACGTAGACGACGTCGGCGGTGTCGCCGTCGATCACCACCGGCTTGAGCCCGTGCAGCCGCCAGCCGGACCCTTCGCGGCGGGCGACGACCCCGATGCCGTCCAGCGGGTCGCGGGTGCCGGTCTCCTCCACCGCCACCGTGGCCCGGCGGGTGCCGGCGGCCAGGTGGGGGAGCATGCCCGCGTCGTCCAGGCGCACCGCGGCCAGGGTGCCGGCCACGGCCGAGGACAGCCACGGTCCGGGCAGCGGCAGCGCGCCCATCTCCTCGCACAGGACCGTGGCCTCGAGCATCCCGGCGCCCGAGCCGCCGTCGGCGGCGGGCACGAGCAGGCCCGGCCACCCCAGCTCGACCGACCGGGCCCACAGGCGCTCGATGGCGGCGAGTGCGCCCTCACCCTCGACCAGGGTGCGCAGGCGGGGACCGGACACGCCGGCCAGGAAGGCCCGGGCGGTGGCCCGCAGCGCCTCCTGGTCGCCGTCGAAGGTGAAGTCCACGGCCGCTCACGGTAGATGATGCCGGTGTTAGCTTGCGGCCGTGGATTTCGGCTACGCGCCCGAGGACGAGGCGTTCCGGGCCGAGCTGCGGGACTGGCTGGCCGCCAACCTCCCCGAGTTCACCGACGGGGCCGAGATCGGCTCCCGGCACGGGGACGAGACCCGGCGCACGATGGCCCGGCGCCAGGCCTGGCAGCAGCGGCTGCACGAGGGCGGCTGGGCCGCCATCAACTGGCCCCGGCGCTGGGGCGGCCGCGAGGCCACCACGATGCAGAACGTGGTCTACGCCGAGGAGATGGCCGAGGCCCGGGCCCCGGGGCTCTACAACGCCAACGGCGTCTGGCAGATCGGGCCGATGATCATGCGCTGGGCGCCCGAGGAGCAGCAGGAGCGCTGGCTGCCCGGGATCATCGGCGCCACCGAGCACTGGTGCCAGGGCTTCAGCGAGCCGGAGGCGGGCAGCGACCTGGCCAACCTGCGCACCGCGGCGGTGGCGGACGGCGACGAGTACGTCGTCGACGGCACGAAGGTGTGGACCTCGACCGCGCACGTGGCCCGCTGGGGGCTGTTCCTCGTGCGCAGCGATCCGGACGCCATCGCCCGCGGCGCCAAGCACGAGGGCATCACCGCGCTGATCGTGGACATGGACGTCCCCGGCATCACCTGCACGCCCATCCGGGACGTCACCGGCCAGGCCATGTTCTGCGAGGTCGTGTTCCGGGAGGCCCGGGTGCCGGTCGCCTACCGGTTGGGGGCCGAGGGCGACGGCTGGAACGTGGCCATGGGCACGCTGGCGCACGAGCGGGCGGGGACCGGCGGCATCGCCATCGGGCTGCGGGCCGAGCTGGCGCAGATGGTGCGGGCGGCCCGGGAGCACAATCCCGACGCCCTGGCCGACCCCGGCATCCGGGAGCGGATCGCCCGGCTCTACGCCCAGATCGAGCTGACCCGGCTGCTCAACGCCCGGGCGCTGTCCAAGGTGCTCAAGGGCGAGCGCTCCTGGCCCGAGGCCCAGATCGCCAAGCTGCAGTGGAGCCATCTGTCCCAGGCCCTGGCCGAGCTCAACGTGGACATGCTCGGGCCGCTGGGCGTGCTGGCCAAGGGCGGCCCCGACACGCCCGACGGCGGGCACGCCGCCCACAACTACCCGTGGCAGCGCTACACGTCGATCGGCGCCGGCGCCACCGAGGTCCAGAAGAACATCCTGGCCGACCGGGCGCTAGGCCTACCCCGCCGGTAGCGGCAGACACGAGCCGGGCCCTCGGCCTACCCCGCCGGTAGCGGCATCAGCTCCAGGAGCTGGCCGTCGGGGTCGCGGACGAGGATGGCGTGGCCGCCCATGTCGGTGTCGGCCAGGACCTCGCCGCCGAGGTCACGGACCCGGGCACAGGTGGCGGCCACGTCGGGGACCGAGAAGGACAGGTGGGTGAGGCCGGGCTCGGTGAACGAGCGCGCCCGGGCCGGGTCGTTGCCCTCGCGGGCGAAGTGGAGCAGCTCCAGCACGAACTCGCCCAGCGTCAGGTAGACCGCGGTGAGGCCCACCGGGGCGGGGACCTGCAGCAGGCGGGACGCAGGGCCGTCGGGCACCGGCAGGTCGTTGCGGTGCGTGAAGCCGAGGGCGTCCTCGTAGAAGTGCCGGGACCGGTCGAGGTCGGTGACGCACAGGCCCACGTGGTTGACGACGCTCATGCCGGGATCGTAGGGGCTGAACTAACGTCGGCGTCACCTTCCATGACCACCACCGCAGACCTGTTCCTCCCCGAGCCGGAGCCGCGAGAGGTCCTGGCCACGATCATCTCGGTCGACGACCACCTGGTCGAGCCGGCGGACATGTTCGACGGGCGGCTGCCCACACGGCTCCAGGACAAGGCGCCGCGCATCGTCGTGGACAGGCGGGGCCACGAGGTGTGGGAGTTCGACGGGCAGCGCCACAGCCAGGTGGGGATGAACGCGGTCGTGGGCCGGCGCCCGGAGACGGTCGAGATGGAGCCGTTCCGCTTCGACCAGATGCGCCGGGGTTGTTACGACGTCGATGCGCGGGTCCACGACATGGACCTGGCCGGCATCTGGGCCTCGCTCAGCTTCCCGTCGATGATCACCGGGTTCTGCGGCCGGGTGTACTCGCAGTGCTCCGATCCCGAGCTGGGCCTGGCCACGACGAAGGCGTTCAACGACTGGGTGCACGACGCCTGGTGGCAGCCGCACACCGAGCGGATCATCCCGCTCGGCATCACCTGGCTGTCCGATCCCGAGGTGGGCGCGGAAGAGATCCGAAGGAACGCCGCCAGGGGGTTCCGGGCCGTCACCCTGCCCGAGCGCCCGCACAAGATCGGCTACCCCTCGATCTTCGACGAGTACTGGGCGCCGATCCTTGAGGCCTGCGCCGAGACCGGGACCGTGGTGTGCCTGCACGTCGGGTCGTCGGGCATCGGCGACATCCCGCCCGGCTGCGACCGGGCCATCGTGCCGCTGGTGGCCACGCTGTTCGGCCAGCTGTCGCTCCAGGCGTGCACCGAGTGGCTGTGGGCGGGCTGGACCGTGCGCTTCCCCGGCCTGCGGGTGGCGATGGCCGAGGGCGGGATCGGCTGGGTGGCCATGCTCCTCGACCGGCTCGACAACCTGGTCGACCGCTCGGGCTACGGCCTCGGCTGGGACGAGCGGCCCGCGGAGGTGCTGCGCCACGACTTCTGGTTCTGCACCATCGACGACCCGTCGACCATCGACACCCGCCACGCCATCGGCGTCGACCACATCATGGTGGAGGTCGACTACCCCCACGGCGACAGCACTTGGCCCGACACCCAGGCCGTGATCGAGGCCGCCTGGGGCCACCTGCCCGCGGCCGAGCGCCGCAAGCTGTGCTGCGAGAACGCCGCGGCCCTCTTCCGTCACCCGCTGCCGGAGCGGGTGCTGCCCGAGGGCCCGAGCACGTAGTGCCCGTCCTCGGGATCGTGGCACCAGCCCCGCGCCGCGTCGGTGCCGCCGTCGACGTGGAGGACCTGGCCGGTCACGTAGCTGGACAGGGCGGAGGCGAGGAACACCGCGGCGCCGGCCATCTCGTCCACGTGCCCGGCGCGGCCCAGCGGCACGACGCTGGCGAACGTCGCCGACGGGTCGGATCCAGCGGCGGCGGCCAGGGCCCGCAGGCCCTCGGTCTCGGTGATGTCGGGCGCCAGGCAGTTGACCCGGATGCCGTGCGGCGCCAGCTCCAGCGCCGCCGTGCGGGTCAGGTTGATGACCCCGGCCTTGGCCGCGGCGTAGGCCGCGTAGCCGGGAGCGGCGCGGGTCCCCTCGATCGAGGCGATGTTGACGATGCTGCCCCCGGTCCCCGCCGCCACCATCGCCTGGGCCACCCGCTGGGTGCACAGCAGCACCTGGCCCAGGTTTGCCCGCCACAGCGCGTCCCAGCCCTTGGGCCTGGTCTCCAGCAGTGGCGAGAAGAACGTCCCGCCCGCGTTGTTGACCAGCACGGTGGGCGTGCCCAACTCCGCGACGGTGGCGGCCAGGGCCGCATCGACCTGGGACTCCTCCCGCACGTCGGTCACGCACGCCAGGCCGCCCACCTCGGCGGCGGCTGCCCGGCACGTGGCCTCGTCCCGCTCCCACACGGCCACCCGGGCCCCGAAGGCGGCCAGGCCCGCGGCGATGCCGCGGCCGATGCCCGCGCCGCCGCCGGTCACCACCGCCACCACTCCGTCCAACGTCGCTGCCGACCGGTCGAGCACCATGGCGCGGGAAGGTACCAACGATGAGCACCCTGGGGCCGCTGACGGCGGCGGACGAGACGCTGCACCACCAGATCACCGACACGTTCGCCACCGTGGCCCAGTCCGACCGGTCGTGGACGGAGAAGGTGTGCGCCATGGCCGCCCCCCGGGACGGATCGGTGCAGCTGGCCTTCGGGCTGGGCCGGTACCCCAACCGGGGCGTGCTGGACGCCTACGCCGGAGTCAGCCGGGGCACCGAGCAGTGGACGGTGCGGGCCAGCCGGCGGCTCGCGCCCGACGTCGAGGGCACCAGCGCCGGCCCCATCCGCTACGAGGTGGTCGAGCCGCTGCGGGTCGTGCGCTTCGGCCTGGAGCCCAACGACACCCAGCCGGTCAGCTTCAGCTGGACCTTCACCGGCGCGGTCCCGCCCGCCCTGGAGCAGCGCGAGCAGCACCGCAGCCGGGACGGGCTGCGCCTCGACGCCGACATCGTCCGCTACCACCACATCGGCACGGCCGAGGGCTGGGTCGACGTGGACGGCACCCGCTACGAGCTGGACGGCACCACCGCGGTGTCCACCCGGGACCACTCCTGGGGCGTGCGCTACATGGTGGGGGCGCCGGTGGCGGACGTCGAGGACCCGGCCCGGCCGGCGGGCGTGGCCACCACCGTGATCTGGTCGCCCATCCTGTGCGAGCGGCCCGACGGCAGCCGCTACGGCATCCACCTCTACTACCAGCGTCACGGGCTCGGCGGCTGGCAGCGGATCGAGCTGCAGGGCGGCATCGAGCACCCCGACGGGCGGCGCGAGCCGTTCGCCGCCCTGGTGGTCGACCCGAAGGTGCGCGACGACAACCGGCGCCTCAGCGCGGCCACGCTCACGGCCACGATGGCGGACGGGTCGGCCCGCCCGCTCACGGTCACCGCGCTGGGGGACACCGGCTTCCACCTGGGCGCCGGGCTCTACTTCGGCTTCGACGGCCAGTGGCACGGCCAGTGGCGGGGTGACCTGCACGTCGACGGCGAGCACGTCGCCGACTGCGCCGACCCGGCCGTCGCCCGGCGCCTCCACCAGATGCGGGACACCCTGGTCCGGGTGGACGACCCGGTGGGCGGGGGCACCGGCACCGGCAACATGCAGACGATCTTCGCCGGACCGCATCCGGAGTGGGGCCTGACCGAGGAGGCCAGCTTCCTGTGACGCTGGCCGCCGCCCGGGACCTGGAGGCGCTCCGCTCGGGCCTGGCGCGCTGGCTGGGCCGCCCGGTCGGCGAGGTGCGGCGCCCGGCGCCCGGGTTCTCGTGCGAGACGCTGGTGGTGGACGACGACGTGGTGATCCGCCTCCCGCCGCTGGGGGCGGGCATCTTCCCCGTCTACGACCTGGCCCAGCAGGCGGCCGTGCAGAACGCGGTGGCCGAGGCCGGCGTGCCGGTGGCCGGACCGGCCCGCTACGAGCCGGACCCGTCCTACCTGGGCACCCCCTTCCTGGCCATGCCGTTCGCGGCCGGGCCGATCCCGGGCGACTTCACCGCCGGCGATCCCTGGCTGGCGGGGCTGCCCGACGACGCGGCACGGGGCGACGTGTGGCGGGCCTTCCTGGACCTCCTGCCCGCCATCCACGCGGTGGACGGCACCGACCTGGGCCTGCGGGCGGGGCTGGGCGAGGAGCTGGTGTGGTGGGACCGCTACCTGGGCTGGGCCACCGATGGCACGCCCCCGCCCGCGCTGGCCGAGGCGCTGGCCTGGTGCGCGGACGAGCGCCCCGCGACCGAGCCGCCGGGCGGCCTGCTGTGGGGCGACGTGCGGCTGGGCAACGTCGTGTTCGATCCCGAGCGCCGGGCGCCGCGGGCGGTCCTCGACTGGGACATGACCACGATCGGGCCGGCGGAGCTGGACCTGGCCTGGTTCCTGGCCCTGGAGGCCGTGCAGGCCGAGATGTCGGGGATGGCGGTCCCGGGCTTCGGCACCACGGACGAGGCGACAGCGCACGTCGAGGCCGGACTGGGCCGGCCGCTGGACGACCTCGGGTGGTATGAGATCTTCGCCCTGGTCCGGGCCAGCGCGGTGTCGACCCGCATCGCCCTGCTGTTCGAGCGGGCCGGCAAGCCGTCGATGTTCGCGGCCGGGCGCGATCCGACCCTGGCCGCGGCGGTCGCCCGGATCAGGCGCCGGCAATGACCGCCTTGCCGTAGCGCTCGACGGTCTCCACCGCGTGGGCCAAGGAGTCGCCGGGCAGCGCGACCTGGACCCAGGTGACGCCGAGCGCGGCCAGGCGGCCGAGCCCGTCGAGGTGCGCGTCCGCGTCGAACTCGGGCGTGGCGGGGTTGCCGCCCGCGGGGTTGCCGAACGTGATGTCGACCGACGCCGGGTCGCGCCCGGCGGCTTCGAGCCGGGAGCGCAGGTCATCGATGCCCTCGGCCAGCAGCTCGGGGGTGTCGAGCGGCGCGGTGCGGGCCGTGCGGGCCAGGACCGCGGGCGCCGGGAACGGGCACCAGCCCTGGCCCCGGTCGGCCACCCGCTGGCGGGCGCGGGCGCCGTTGCCGCCGATCCAGATGGGCGGATGCGGCTCGCTGACCGGGCGGGGGTGGGAGGTGATGCCGCGGGCGTTGAAGTGCCGGCCCTCGATGGACACGTCGTCCCCGGTCCAGATGGCGACCAGGGTGTCGAGCGCCTCGTCGAACAGGTCGTTGCGCTCGCCGTGGTCCACGCCCAGCGCCGCGAACTCGCCCTTCAGGTAGCCGGACCCGACGGCCAGCGTGAAGCGGCCGCCCGACAGGACGTCCAGGGTCGAGGCGGCCTTGGCCACCACGAACGGGTTGCGGTAGGGGAGGACCACGATGTTGGGGACCAGCCGCAGCGTGGTCGTGTGGGCCGCGGCGTAGCCGAGCGCCACGAACGGGTCGAGGGCGTCGTGGCCGCCCGCATCGAGCCAGCGCTGCGAGGGCGCCGGATGGTCCGTGAACCCGAAGCCCGAGAACCCCGCGGCCTCGGCCGCCCGGGCGAGGGTGGCGATCCCGGCCCCGGTGACCAGGTCCGGGTGGTAGGGGTGGGTGATGAGCGGGTGGGTGACGGCGAACCTCATGCCAGCATCCCCGCCCGGCCCGCCTCGGCGAACGCCCGATCCAGGTCTGCCACGTCGCCCTCCGTCATCCGCCGGTAGCCGCCGTCCCGGTCGGGCCGCCACCACACGGGATCGATCGTCTCCCAGCGCTCGGCCCGCAGCGGCCGGCGGTCGACCTTGCCGGTGGCCGTGGTCGGCAGCGCCTCGACGACGCGCACGAACCGCGGCGCCCACTTGGTCCCCAGGTCGGGCTGGGCGGCCAGGAAGGCGGCGAAGGCGTCGGGGTCGAACGTGGCGCCGGGCGCCGGCTCGATGGCCGCCATGACCTGGTCGCCCGTCCGGGGGTCGGGCACGCCGTAGACCAGCACCGCGGCCGCGCCCGGGAACCGGCCCAGGACGGCCTCGACCGGTCCCGCGGCGAAGTTCTCGCCGTCCACCCGCAGCCAGTCGGCCGTGCGGCCCGCGAAGTAGAACGTGCCGTCCTCGTCCCGGAAGCCCAGGTCGCCGGTCCAGGTCCAGCCGCCGCGGGTGCGCTCGGCGTCCGCCTCGGGGTTGGCGTAGTAGCCCTCGAACCCGGCGATGCCGCCCCGGCCCACGATCTCACCCACGGCCGCGGTCGGGTTCAGCAGCTCGCGCCCGGGGCCGAACCGGGCCGGCGGGCACTCGTCGCCCGTGTCCGGATCGAGCACGGCCACGTCCATCCCCGCGGCTGGGCGCCCCAGGGCCTCCGGGGGCATCCCACGGAACGGTTGGATCACCACGCCTCCCTCACTCGCGCTGTAGCCCTCGGTCACATAGCAGCCGAAGCGGCGGCGGAACTCCGCCCGGTCGCGGGGCGACGCCTCGGACCCGAGGCACCACACCAGCGGGTTGTCCGCGTCGGACGGCTCCTCCGGCCGGGCCAGCAGGTAGGAGAGCGCCCGCCCCACGTAGTTGAAGTAGGTGCAGCCATGGCGGCGCACGTCGTCGAGGAAGTCCGACGCCGAGAACCGCTCCTTGAGCACCACGGTCGCCCCCGCCGCCAGTCCCGGCAGCAGGCACGCCAGCAGCGCGTTGCCGTGGAATAGCGGCATGGAGCAGTACAGGACGTCGCCGGGACCGAACCCGGCCGCCGCCGGGCCCACGGTGCGGGCGGCCCGCCCCTGGCTCATCCGCACCGCCTTGGGTGCCCCGGTCGAGCCCGACGTGAACAGCAGCGCCCACAGCGCGTCGGCGCCCGGCAGGTCCGCGGGGACCGGCGCGCCGCGATGGCGCTCGACGGCGGCGGTCCAGGCGGGCTCGTCCAGCAGCCGCACCTCGGCGCCGAGGTCCAGTGCCGCCAGCAGGGGCGCGTGGGCGGTGTCGGTCAGGACCAGCGCGCAGTCGGTGTGGCGCACGTCGCGCGCCAGCTCCTCGCCGCGCCGGGTCGGGTTCACGCCCACGACCACGGCTCCCGACAGCGCCGCCGCCCCCAGCAGGAAGACGAACTCGGGGACGTTGTCGGCCAGCACGCCGACGTGGCGGCCGGCCAGGCCCAGCTCGTCCAGCAGTGCGGCGCGCGCCGCGGCCTCGGCCGCCACCTCGGCCCAGGACCACGCCCGGTCCCCGCCCGCGGTGCGCAGGCCCCCGCCGGGATCGTCCGCCCGGTCCGCCAGCAGGCCGCCGACGGTCTCAGCCATCGAGGGCCAGGAAGCCGCGGCGGATGGCGACGAGCATGTTCTCGACGGCCTCGTCCTCGCGGGTGAAGCCCAGCGTGTAGACGCTGTAGGGCACCCGCTCGACCAGAGCCAGCAGGGTGGTGGCGTCCACCATCGCATTGCCGAAGTCCCGCCGTTCCAGCAGCCGGACCAGCCGGGTGAACACGGAAGCCGCGACCCGGCGGGAGAAGGCGGCCAGCTCCTCGCTGGTCTGCATCTCCTGCCAGGTGCTGATGACGCCGCCGTCGGCCCGGTAGGCGGCGAGCCAGTCCCGCAGCCACGCCCGCAGGTCGTCCGGCTCGGCCGCCAGGTCCAGCCGGTCGATCAGCTCGATCATGCGGGCGGCGGCGTCGTCGGCCAGGGCCCGGAAGAAGTCGTCCTTGTTGTCGAAGTAGCGGTAGAAGGTGCCGTGGCTGACCCCGGCCGCCACCACGATGTCGTCGACGCGGGCGTCGTGGTAGCCGCGGTCGGGGAGCACGGTGGCGCCCGCCTCCAGCAGCCGCAGCCGGGTCTTCTCGCCCCGGGGCCGCAGCGGCCGGTCCGCGGTGCGGGGCTCGGCGGCGGACAGGGCCGGCGTGCGGCGGCGGGGACGGGCGCGGCGCACCACGTTCACGCCCTCGACCGGCCCGGCCAGGATCCGGTGGAAGAGCTGGGCGACGCCCTCGACCAGGGGCTGGGCGCTGGAGTCGGCGGGGATCTGCTCGGCGTAGAAGCTGCAGCGGATCAGCACCGAGACCAGGTTGTTGATCAGGGCGAGGCGGGCCGGCGTCTCGTCCAGCCCGAAGGCGTCGAGTACCGCCAGCCCGGTGCGGGAGGCGATGCCGCTGGAGCGCCGGGCGCGTGGCTCGTGGCCGCGGGCGGCGGCCTGGAACGAGGCGAAGACGGGCTGCCAGGCCTCGTGCAGCGCCATGAACCGGCCCACCCACTCGCTGAGGCGGGCCAGGCCGTCGCGGTCGGGCGTGACCGGGCCGAGGCCCTCGGCCAGCGCCACCATCTCCTCGCCCAGCCGGGTGGCGAGGGTCCAGAACACGTCGTCCTTGGACGAGAAGTACTGGTAGAAGGCGGGCCGCGAGCAGCCGGCGCGGGCGGTGATGAGCTCGACGCGGGACTCGGCGAAGCCGGACTCGGCGAAGATTTCCAGGGCGGCGCCGAGGATGCGACGCTGGGTGTCGGTGCCCCTCTCGCCGACGAGCGGGTTGCTGCCGAACGGCGGCCGCCGCACCACGCTCACTTCCATGGGCCGGTAATCTAACATCAACGTCAGTTTCCTCAGCGGACGCCACTACCACCGGGGGT
>DATBGF010000457.1:0-4911 GCA_036558145.1 Acidimicrobiales bacterium | reverse complement strand
CGCGCCGGTGCGGGGAAGCGTCGCCGTCACGGTCCAGCCCCGGTCGAGGTTGGGACCGGCGGCGCAGGTGCCGCCCAGCAGGTGGGCGCGCTCGATCATCCCGATCAGCCCGTAGCCCGGGCTCGACCCGTTCGGGGCGGGACTGGTCGCGCCGTCGTCGCTCACCTGGAGGTGCACGAGGCTGTCGTCGGCCGCCACCCGCACGTGGATCTCGGTGGCGTCACGGGCGTGGCGGCGGGCGTTCGTGACCGACTCCTGGGCCAGGCGGTAGATGGCCGCGCCCACGGGCTCGGGGAGGTCGTCGAGGTCGCCGCTGAGCTGGACGTGGACCGGCGGGCCGGCCCGGTCGGCGGCGACCAGTGCGGCCAGGTCGGCGACCCGGGGGCTCGGGGCGCGCTCTGCCGGCTCGTTCCGGCGCAGCACCCGGACCATCGCCCGCATCTCGTTCAGCGTCCGCGACGCCTCGGCCTCGATGACCCGGAGGGCGTCGACCGGCGCGTCGGGGTCGGCGCCCGCGGTGGCGAGGCCGGCCTGGGCCCGGATGGCCATGGCCGAGACGTGGTGGGCCACCGTGTCGTGCAGGTCGCGCGCCAGCCGTTCCCGCTCCATCAGCTTGACCTTGTCGAGCTCACGCACCCGGGCGCTCGCGCGGTAGCGGAAGGCCAGGCCCAGGGCGGCGACGCCTCCTAGGACGGCCACGGCGCTGAGGGAGGCGCTGAGCACGCCCGAGGTGTCTGCGGCGATGCACAAGCCCACGCCCACGGCCAGTGCGGCCGCGCCGGTCACGATCTGGCGGCCGGAGCCCCAGCGCACCAGCGAGTACGGCAGGATCAGCAGGTAGGCGATCGTGTTGAGGTCGCCCATCGGGGACATCACCCAGGTGGCGACGCCCATCGTGAGGAAGGCGATCGCCACGGTGGTGCGGGGATGCGACCGGCGCCACAGCAGCGTGGGCGTCAGCGCCAGCCCCAGGAGCATCCAGCCGATGGTGCCGGGCTTGTCGGCCTGCACCACGCCCTCGATCAGGACCGCGGCGGCGACCCCGGCCACCAGGGCCCAGTCCCGCCAGGTGCGGGGCGGTGGGTCAGGGGAGGCGGGCTCGTCCCATACGGAGCGCAGCAGCGCCTGCACGTCCCCATGTTACGGGCCCCGGCGACCGGACGGATCCGCCAAAAGGAGGAGAGCCGCCGGCGTCAGCTCAGCAGGTGCAGCGCGAAGAACGCCTCGCTCGCCTGGTACTCGGCCCCCGGGATCTCGACGTGGCGCCCGGGGTTGGCGTGGAGCGTCTTGGTGCTCGACCCGAACAGGTCGAACAGCGCCAGCGCGTACTCCCGCGCCGCGACCTCGTCGTCCCACTGGACCAGGAAGAGCAGCGGGACCGTGATCCGGCGGGCCTCGTCGTCGTAGCCGGCCAGCCGGGGCCCTTCCGCCCAGCCGAAGAGGCCCAGGACCGCGGCGCGGATGCGCGGCTCGGCCGCCACCAGGGGCACGCCGTAGCGGGTGCCCATGGACACGCCCCAGTAGCCGACCGGGCCGGCGCCGACGTCGTCCTGCGCCTGGAGCGCGTCGAGCGTGCGGGTCCAGTCGTCGACCGCGCGCTGGGAGGCGGCCTCGTGGCCCCGCTCGGACCGCATGCGCTCGCGCATCCGGCGCCGGCGGTCCTCGCGCGACAGGGCGCGCTCCTCCTCGGACATGCGGTCGCCGTGGTACGGCAGGTCGATGGCGGCCGCGGCGATGCCGTGGTGGCGGACCAGCCGGCGGGCCAGCGCGGTGATGTTGGGGACCCGCTTGTGCTGCGTGCCGCCGTGGCCCAGCAGCACCAGGGGGCGAGGCCCGGACGTGGCCGGCTCCTCGGGCAACCAGAGCACGCCCGGCACCGGGTCGCGGGCGCCCTCGACGGTGAAGTCGCGCTCGGTCACGCCCCGCTCGGTCTTCTGGCTGGTCAACTGCATGGGTGCTCTCCTTGGGTCAGCGGCGAGGGGTGCGCAGCGGCAGGTGGGCGAGCACCTTGCGCTCGCCGCCCCGCCAGTCCGCCTCGGCGCGGGACTCGACGTCGAACAGCAACGTGACCGGGCGCTCCCGCGTGTACGCGGGCCACGCCGGGATCCCGGGATGGTTGGGGTCACCGCTCCGGGCGAAGGCCAGCCACGCCTCGGCCATCTGGCCCGCCACCTGCCGGGCGTCCTCGCCCCGGCCCGCGTACGAGCGCACCCGGCCCGCGTTGTCGAACACGAGCGGGATGTCGAGGGTGTGGGGCGACATCCAGCGGCCGCCGTCGACCGGCGTGTCCCAGACCAGCTCCGCGTGCCACACCTGTCCTCCGCGGGTGGCGGCGGCCTGGTCCGCCTTGCGGTCGGCCACCGCCCAGCCCGGCAGCCGCGAGTACAGGTCGGTGGTGATCAGGAAGAACAGCTCGCTGGGCGAGGCCTGCGGGTAGAGGCGGGCGAACTCGTCCACGATGGCGTCGATGCCGCCGTCGCGGGCCTCGGCCTCGCGCAGCCAGCCGCGGAGCTTGGAGCGCAGCCCGGCATCGTCCAGGTCGAACAGGGACCGGTCGGCGGCGCCGGCCAGGAGCGTGGTCTCCGTGCGGGTCGACAGCATGATCAGCGGTACCCTCGCCGACCACGGTGGCGCCTCGGGGTCCCACGGCGAGCGGGGCAGGTGGCGGCCGTCGGCCACCGGGCTGAACGGCACCCGGCCCCCGGCCGTCACCCGCTGGTAGGCGGCCACGAGGGCCTCGGCCGGAGCCGTCTCGATCGGGACCGGGCCCAGCTCGGCCCGCAGGCGCTCGGCGTTGGCCCGGGCCGCCTCGGGCGTCAGCGCCTTCACGTGCACGCCGGATTGCACGATGGCCCGGTGGAACAGCCCGGCGGCCTCGGGCATGCCCATGAGCACGCACACCTTGGCGCCGCCGCCGGACTCGCCGAACACTGTGACGTTGCTGGGATCGCCCCCGAACGCCGCGGCGTTGTCCCGCACCCAGCCGAGCGCCGCGATCAGGTCGAGCATCCCCGCGTTGGCGGCGTCGGGGTGGTCGTCGAGGGCGAGGAAGCCGAACACGTTGAGCCGGTGGTTCACGGTGACGACCACGACGTCGCCCCGCCGGCACAGCGCGGTCCCGTCGTAGAGCGGCGAGGAGCCGGACAGGCTCGAGAACCCGCCGCCGTGGAACCACACCATCACCGGCCGGGCGCCGCCGTCGGCCAGGGCCGGCGTCCACACGTTGGCGACCAGGCAGTCCTCGGCCATGGGCGTCGTGTCGCCGTCGGCCACCGCCGGGCGGGCGGGCTGCGGGCAGCGAGGTCCGTACACGTAGGCCTCGCGCACGTCCGCCCACGGCTCGGGCGGTGCGGGCGCCTCGAAGCGCCGGACAGCCCCGTAGGGGATGCCCTTGAACACCGCGATGCCGTCGGCCAGGGTGCCCCGCACGGGCCCGGCGGTCGTGCGCGCGACAGGTCCGTCGACGCTCGTCATCCCCTCGACTCCCCCTCGATCAACGCTGTTAGCGTACGGCCTGTGACGGACCGTCCGCTGCCGCTCACCGGGCTGCGGGTCCTCGATCTGGGGCGCATCTACCAGGGCCCGTGGTGCGGCACCCTGCTGGCCCTGGCCGGCGCGACGGTGCTGAAGATCGAGGCCCCCGGCGGCGATCCCGCCCGCGGGCCGGCCGGCGGCACCACCGTGCCGTTCGCCCTGGTCAACTCGAACAAGTACGCGGTGACGCTCGACCTGAAGGCCGAGCGGGGGCGCGAGCTGTTCGTCGACCTGGTGCGCGGGGCCGACGTGGTGGTCGAGAACTACGGCCCCGGGGTCATGGAGCGGCTGGGGTTGGGCCCCGAGCGGCTGCTGGCCGCCAACCCCCGCCTGGTCTACGGCGGGGCCACCGCCTACGGCATCGACGGTCCCGACCGCGACCGGCTGGGCATGGACGTCACGATCCAGGCCTACTCGGGCGTGATGAGCGTGACCGGGCACGCGGGCACGCCGCCGGTCAAGGCGGGCGTGGCCTTCGTGGACTTCCTCGGCGCCGCCAACCTCTACGCCGGCATCATGACCGCGCTCTACGAGCGGGAGCGGACCGGCCAGGGGCGCATCGTCGACATCGCCATGATCGACACGATCTACCCGACGCTGGCGTCCAACCTGTCGTCGTACTACCGGGACGGGACCACGCCCCAGACGGGCAACGGCCACGGCGGCGCCGCCCTCGTCCCCTACAACGTCTACCCGTGCGCCGATGGCCACGTGGCGCTCATCGTGCTCACGGCGCGCCACTGGCAGGGGCTGTGCGAGGCCATGGGCCGGCCCGAGCTGGCGGACGACGAGCGCTTCCGCAGCAACGGCCGGCGCTACCACAACGTGGACGCCCTGGAGGCCGAGATAGAGGCGTGGACCACCTCCCTGCCCCGGGACGAGGTCGTGGCGGCGCTGGAGGCAGCCCGGCTGCCCGTGGCCGCGGTGCGCCGCGTCCCGGAGCTGGTCGAGGACCCGCACCTGCACCAGCGCGGCGCCGTGCGACGGGTCGAGCACCCCGAGCTGGGCGAGATGGTCGTGCCCCACAGCCCGCTGCGCTTCAGGGGCAGCGAGGCCCTGCCCCTCACGCCCAGCCCCGCGCTCGGCCAGGACAACCGGCTGATCTACCGCGAGTGGCTCGGCCTCGACGACGCCGAGATCGACCGGCTGGCGGGCGACGGGGTGCTGTAGGTGTCCGACCCGGCGGGCTTCGCGCCGGCCGAAGAGGTCGAGCTCCTGCGGGACGCAGCCGCCCGCTTCGCCCGCGACGTGCTCGCCCCCGCCGCCCGCGACCACGAGCGGGCCCGGCGCTGGCCGGACGACGTCGTGGCCGTCGTCGAGGGCTTCTCGCCCGGCACCGGCTGCCTGGCCCAGGTGGTGCTGCTGGAGACGCTCGCC
>DATBGF010000456.1:0-6234 GCA_036558145.1 Acidimicrobiales bacterium | reverse complement strand
CGTCGACACCCTGTTCGACCTCAAGCTCACCGGCGAGATGCTCGACACGATCCGGGCCGCGGTGCCGGCCGCGCGGGACATCGGCACGGTGGTCAACACCCACGCCAACGGGGACCACTGCTGGGGCAACCAGCTGCTGCGCGACGCCGAGATCGTCGGCTCCCGGGCCTGCGCCGAGGAGATGGGCGGCCTGCCGCCGGCGCTCCTGGCGGCGCTGGCTGCATCCCCGCCCGAGGGCCCCCAGGGCGACCTGGTGCGCACGATGTTCGGCGCGTTCGACTTCACCGGCATCGAGGTGGTCCCGCCCACGACCACCTTCGACGGCGAGCTGAGCCTGCGGGTGGGCGACACGGCCGTCGAGCTCATCGAGGTCGGCCCCGCCCACACCCAGGGCGACGTCATCGTGCACGTCCCGTCCCAGGGCGTCGTCTACACGGGCGACATCCTGTTCAACGGGGGCCATCCCATCGTGTGGGCCGGTCCCGTCGCCAACTGGATGGCGGCCTGCGACCGCATCATCGCCCTCGACGCGCCGACGGTCGTGCCGGGCCACGGCCCGGTGTGCGGGCCGGACGAGGTCCGGGCCCAGCGCGACTACTTCGCCTTCCTCACCGACGAAGTGCGGCCCCGGGCCGAGGCCGGGATGACGCCGATGGACGCGGCCCGCGACATCGACCTCGGGCCCTACGTGGGCATGACCGAGCGCGAGCGGCTGGTGGCCAACGTGGCCGCGGTGTTCCGCGACCTGGGGATGCCCGCCCCGGCCGACGCCGCCACCCTGCTGCAGGAGATGGCGGCGTACGGCGCGGGCGTGTGATCAGCCGGCGGCGAGCCGCTTGTCGAGCCCCGTGAGCTGCTCGCGCAGCTCGGTCGGGACCGTGTCGCCGATGTTGCGGTAGTGCTCCTCGATCTGGGGGAGCTCCTGGCGCCAGCTGTCCGGATCGACCGACGCCAGCTCGGCCATCGTGTCGCCGTCGAGGTCGAGGCCCGCGGTGTCGATCGCCCCGGGGGCGGGCACCCGCCCGATGGGGGTGTCCACGGCCTCGCCGGTGCCCTCCACTCGCTCGACGACCCAGCGCAGCACCCGGCTGTTGTCGCCGAAGCCGGGCCACAGGAACGACCCGTCCTCCCCGCGGCGGAACCAGTTGACCCAGAACAGCTTGGGCAGCTTGTCGGTGTCGGTGGACCGGCCGATCTCGAGCCAGTGCCCGAAGTAGTCGCCCATGTCGTAGCCGCAGAACGGCAGCATGGCGAAGGGGTCGAAGCGCAGCTTGCCCACGGCGCCGGCCGCGGCCGCGGTGGTCTCCGAGCTCATGATCGAGCCGAGGAACACGCCGTGGTCCCAGTCGAACGACTCGGTCACGAGCGGCACGTTCGTCGCCCGCCGGCCGCCGAAGAGGATGGCCGAGATGGGCACGCCCTTGGGGTCCTCCCACTCGGGCGCGATCGACGGGCACTGGGACGCCGGTGTGGTGAAGCGGGCGTTGGGATGGGCCGCGGGAGCGTCGGCGCCCGGGGACCAGTCGTTGCCCTTCCAGTCGATGACGTGGTCGGGCGGCTCGGCCAGGCCCTCCCACCACACGTCGCCGTCGTCGGTCAGGGCCACGTTGGTGTAGATGGAGTTGGCGTAGAGCGTCGCCACCGCGTTGGGGTTGGTGTCCTCGCCGGTGCCGGGGGCCACGCCGAAGAACCCGGCCTCGGGGTTGATGGCGTAGAGCCGGCCGTCGTCGCCGAACTTCATCCAGGCGATGTCGTCGCCGACCGTCTCGACCTTCCACCCCGGCAGGGTGGGGATCATCATGGCCATGTTGGTCTTGCCGCAGGCGGACGGGAACGCCGCCGCGATGTAGCGCTTCTCACCGGCCGGCGGGGTGACGCCGAGGATCAGCATGTGCTCGGCCATCCACCCGTCGTCGCGGGCCATGGTCGAGGCGATGCGCAGCGCGAAGCACTTCTTGCCCAGCAGGGCGTTGCCGCCGTAGCCGGAGCCGTAGGACATGATCTCCCGGGTCTCCGGGAAGTGGACGATGTACTTGTTCTCGGCGTCGCACGGCCAGGCCACGTCGGGCCGGCGGGTGCCGCCCGCGTCCACCAGCGGGTAGCCGACCGAGTGCAGGCACGGGACGAAGTCGCCATCCGCGCCCAGCACGTCGAGGGGGCCCTGACCCATGCGGGTCATGATCTTCATGCTGACCGCCACGTAGGCGGAGTCGGTCAGCTGCACGCCGATGTGGGCGATGGGCGACCCCAGCGGGCCCATCGAGAACGGCACGACGTAGAGGGTGCGCCCGCGCATCGAACCGTCGAAGAGGTCACCCAGCTCGGCGCGCATGCCCGCAGGGTCGCGCCAGTTGTTCGTGGAGCCCGCGTCCGCCGGGTCCTCGGAGCAGATGAACGTGCGGTCCTCGACCCGGGCGACGTCGCCGGGGTCGGAGCGGGCCAGGAAGCTGTTGGGGCGCTTGGACGCGTCCAGGCGCGTGAAGGTCCCCCCGTCGACCAGCAGCTGCGTGAGGTGCTCCCACTCCTCGTCGGAGCCGTCACACCAGTGGACATCGTCTGGCTGGAACACGCCTGCCCAGTGGTCGACCCAGTCCTTCAACTTCTGGTTGGTGGTGGTTGCAGCCATGGTCCTCCGGTCGGCGATGTACGGGGGCGGTCAATCGGAGGTCGTGTCGTCCCCTGGGGGGAAACGTTCGGGGTCGAGCCCCGGCGTTCCCATGTCGACCTCCGAGCCCAACCGCAGATGCGTGGCCCGGCCCTCGCCGTCGAGGTCGAAGATCACGCGCTGCCCCTGGCGGAGCAGCCGGAAGACGGAACCGTCGAGTGCATCCGGAGCGAGGTCCAGCTCGCTCAGGTCGGTGTCCCGGACCACGATCCCGTCCCGTGAGCCCGGGTCGTACGCCTTGATCACACCTTGCACCGGTTCGACTCCCTCGTCGTACGGCTCGCAATTGGGTTCTGTCACCGTATCGGACCGACCGGTAAGTAGCCCAAAGCGCATCCGTGACCACGGCGCGCGTGCGCCGTGACGCGGAAAGGGTGCCCACTAGGGACACCCCTGATCCGAAAGTATCGTTATACCGACGCTACGGTCGGTAGGGCCGGTGGTCCCTTCAGTGAGCGACCTTGGTCACCTTGCCGGACTTGATGCAGCCGGTGCAGACCGAGACCCGCTTGGGCGCGCCGCCGACGAGCGCGCGCACACGCTGGATGTTGGGGTTCCACCGGCGCTTGGTCCGCCGGTGCGAGTGGCTGACACTCATGCCCCATGACGGGTGCTTGCCGCACACCTCGCAAACGGCTGCCATCGGACGCGTCACCTCATGTCGGGCTGGGTAGGACCGAGTGACTTTACTGGCGTTTCGCCCCCTGTCACAACCCCGTCCCCTGTCCCACCCGGGACGCCCGACCCCAGGGTCGCAGGCGGGGTGGCCGCGGCGCCTGACTTATCATCCAGGCTCGTGACCGCCGTCGACCGCCTGGATGCCGCCCACCTGCGCGCGGTCGTGGAGTGCTACCGGGACGCGCTGGCGGCGCACCGGGAGCCGATCAACCGGCTGAACGTGTACCCCGTGCCCGACGGCGACACGGGCACGAACATGTCGCTCACGCTGGTGTCGGTCAGCGAGGACCTGGCCGCCGCCGGGGACGACCTGGCTGCGGTGTGCCACGCCATCAGCCACGGCTCGCTCATGGGGGCCCGGGGCAACTCGGGCGTGATCCTGTCCCAGATCCTGCGGGGCCTGGTCGGCGTGGTGGCCGAGGCGGGAGGCTGCGACGGCCCGACGCTGGTCGCCGCCCTGCGGGCCGCCTCCGACGCCGCCTACCAGGCGGTCATGCGCCCGGTCGAGGGGACGATCCTGACCGTCGTGCGGGCGGCGGCCGAGGCCGCCGAGGCCGCGCCGGCCGGCTCGCTGGTCGAGGTGGTCGACGTGGCCCGGGCCGCCGCGGTCGACGCCCTGGACCGCACGCCCGAGCAGCTGCCGGTGCTGGCCGAGGCGGGCGTGGTCGACGCCGGGGGGACCGGCTTCGTGCTGCTGCTCGACGCCCTGGCCCACGTGGTCGACGGCCGGCCCGTTCCCGAGCCCCGGGTGGGGGAGGGCGCGGTGCGCTCGGACGCCCACCTGATCCAGCACACGGCCGACGACGTCCACCACGACGGCGTGTCCGACCTGCGCTACGAGGTCATGTACTTCCTGGAGGCGCCGGACGAGCTGATCCCGGCCTTCAAGGACGTGTGGTCCGGCATCGGCGACTCGATCGTGGTGGTGGGCGGCGACGGGCTGTGGAACTGCCACATCCACACCGACGACATCGGGGCGGCCATCGAGGCCGCCGTGGACGCCGGGCGCCCCCGCCAGATCCGGGTCACCGACCTGATGGAGCAGGTCACCGAAGAGCGCTGGGTGCGGGAGGCGACCGCCTCCGACATCGTCGAGCTGCCCCCGCACGCCAGCGAGCCGGTGACGACCGCGGTCGTGGCCGTGGCCGCGGGTGACGGGATCAAGCGCATCTTCTACAGCCTCGGGGTCCAGGGCATCGTGGCCGGCGGCCAGTCCATGAACCCCTCGACCGCCGACCTGCTGGCCGCGGTGGAGGCGGTGCCCGCCGAGCAGGTCGTGATCCTGCCCAACAACAAGAACATCATCCCGGTGGCCGAGCAGGTCGACGCCCACAGCGAGCGGATCGTCCGGGTCGTGCCCACCCGCGGCATCGCCGAGGGCTTCGCCGCCCTCATGGGCTACGACCCCGAGGCGCCCGCCGACGAGAACGCCAAGGAGATGGCGTCGCTGTCGTCCAACGTGGTGGCCGGCGAGGTCACGCGGGCGGTGCGGGACTCGACCAGCGACGTCGGACCGATCGCCGAGGGCGACTACCTCGGCATCGCCCGGGACGGCATCAAGGTCGTGACCGACTCGCTGGCCGGTGCCGCGTGCGCGCTGCTCGACCTGCTGGTCGGCGACGAGCACGAGATCGTGACCGTCATCGAGGGCGAGGGCGCCACCGCGGCCGACAGCCGCCAGATCACCGAGTGGCTGGCGGAGCACCGGCCCGACGTGGCGCCCGAGGTCCACCACGGCGGCCAGCCCCTCTACCCGTACCTGTTCGGCGTCGAATAGGCGTGACCGACGGGCCGATCACGCTCGGCGAGCTGTCCTCGTGGCCGGTGACCCGGCTGAAGGGGGTCGGTGACCGCAAGGCCGAGGGGTTGGCGGCCGTCGGGGTGGAGAACCTGGCCGACCTGCTGACCTACTACCCCCGCCGCTATGTCGACCGCACCAACGAGTGCCGCGTCCGGGACCTGGAGGTGGGGGAGGAGGCGCTCGTCCTGGTGACGGTGGACCGGGTGGCGGCCCGCCGGACGAAGGGGCGCCCGCCCCGGACGCTGGTCACCGCCGAGGTGAGCGACGAGACCGGCCGGCTGCGGGTGACGTTCTTCAACCAGGCGTGGCGGGAGCGCCAGCTGAGCCCGGGCACGCCGGTGGCGCTGTTCGGCAAGGTCGACCTGTACGGCGGCCGCCGCCAGATGACCAACCCGGTCGTCGACCTCATCGGCCGCCGGACCGGGCGGATCGTGCCCATCTACCCGCAGTCGGAGAAGGCGGGCCTGTCGACCTGGGAGATCGGCGCCTGGGTCGAGGAGGCGCTGCGCCGCTCGCAGCCTCGCGGCCTGGCCGACCCGGTCCCGGAGTGGGTGCTCGACCAGTACGACCTCGTGACGCGGGGCGAGGCGATCGCCGGCATCCACGCCCCCGACTCGATGGCCCACAAGGAGGTCGCCCGGCGGCGGCTCGTGCTGGACGAGCTGCTGCGGGTCCAGCTCGCCCTGGTCCAGCGCAAGCGCCACGTCGAGCGCACGACCCGGGGCATCACGCAGGTCACGTCGGGGCCACTGCTCGACGAGTTCGTGTCCCGCCTCCCGTTCACGCTCACCGACGACCAGCAGGCCGCCATCGCCGAGATCGGGGCCGACCTGGCCGCGCCCCACCCGATGCACCGGCTGCTGCAGGGCGACGTGGGCGCGGGCAAGACGGTGGTGGCGGTGTGGACGCTGCTGGCCGCGGTCGAAGGCGGCCACCAGGGCGCGTTCATGGCGCCCACCGAGGTGCTGGCCGAGCAGCACGCCGCGGGGATCCGGGCCCTGCTCGACGGGGTCGAGGTGCCGGACTCGGGCACGTCGCTGTTCGGCGCCCGGCCGGTCCGGGTCGAGCTGCTCACCAACCGGGTCGGGGC
>DATBGF010000455.1:0-4013 GCA_036558145.1 Acidimicrobiales bacterium | reverse complement strand
TCCCGCCTGGGCGACGCCGAGACCCCCATCCGCCAGGCTCTCCACCAGGCCCAGCTGGCGTTCGTGGAGGCCGCTCGCAGCGCCGGCGCCGCGGCCCCGGATGCCTGACCGGCGCCGCCCACCCTGGTGGCTGGCCGGCGTCGCCGTCGCCCTGGCGGTCGTGGCGGGCGCGGCCGCGTGGCGGCTGCGGTCCCACAACCGGGACGAGCGGGGCGGCCGGCTCGACATGGCCCTGGTGGGCGACTCGTTCGCCGAGCAGGCCCGGGACTCGTTCCTGGCCCATGCCCAGGCCGACGGCCGGACCGCCTCGGTCGACGCCTTCGGTGGGACCGCGCTGTGCGACTGGGAGGACCAGCTGGCCGACATCGCCCTGCGGGCGCCGCGGGTGCTGGTCCTGTCCTTCGCGGGCAACGACATCACCCCGTGCATGCTGCGCACGGACACGCCGTCGTCGTCGGAGCAGACCGCCGAGGAGTACCAGAGCGACTTCGAGAGCGCCCTCGCCGCGTTCTGGGTCACCTCGCCCGACACCAAGGTGTACGTGGTGCCCCCGCCGCCGATCCGGGACGCCCAGTTCGAGCAGAACGCGGCGGCCATGCGGGCCATGTACGGGCGCCTGGTGGACGAGCTCCCCGACGTCACGAGCGTGGACGTGACCGGCCAGCTCGCCCCCGACGACGGGTTCCACGCCTCGCTCCCGTGCGAGGACTGGGAAGCCGCGGCGTGCCAGCCCGACGGGACCGTGGTGCTGCGCCAGGACGACGGCATCCACCTCTCCCCCGCGGGCGCCGAGCGCTACGCCCGGGCCCTGCTCGCCACCATCGCCGGCCGCTGATCAGCGGGGCACGATCCGGTCCGCCTCCCAGCGGCCCAGGCGGCCGGCCACGACCGTGAAGCGCACGGGCTGGCCGACGGCGATCGTGCGGCTGCCGTCCGCGATGGCGGTGCAGTGGAACGGGACGTCGTCGCCGCCCTCGTGGCGGATCACGCCGAGGCCCCGCGGCTCGTCGAACTCCCACACCACGCCGGTGGCCTCCGCGAACGGGGTCACGACCCGCCTCAGTGGACGATCTTGGAGATGGGCAGCTCGATGATGCCGGACGCGCCCGCGTCCTTGAGCGCCGGGATCAGCGTGTTGATCACCGACTTGGCCACGACCGACTCGACCGCGTAGCCGCCCTGCCCGAACAGCTGGGACACCGTCGGCGCCTTCATCGACGGCATGAGCTCGATCACCTTGTCGAGGTCGGCGCGGCCCACGTTCAGCTTGACCAGCACCTGGCCCCGGGCCTCCAGCACGCCGTCGAGCAGGACCTTGACCTGCTCCATCGCCTTGCGCTTGGCGTCGTCGGCGTAGGCGTCGGCGTTGGCGACGAGCTCGGTGTAGCTCTGGAGGATCTCGTCGACGATCTTGAGGCCCGCGGCCCGCAGCGCCCGGCCGGTCTCGGTGATCTCGACGATGCAGTCCACGATGTCGGGGACCTTGGCCTCGGTGGCCCCGTAGCTGAGGCGGATGTCGGCCCGGATGCCCTTCTTCTCGAAGTAGCGGCGGGTCGACTCGGGGTACTCGGTGGACACCCGCACGCCCTGGGGCAGGTCCTCGGCCCGGGTGATGGCGCTGTCCTCGGGCACGGCCACGACCATGCGGATGGGCCGCGAGCTGGCCTTGGAGTAGCGCATCTCGCCCAGGGACACGACCTCGGCGCCGGTCTCCTCCACCCAGTCCCGCCCGGTGATGCCGAGGTCGAACAGACCGTCGGCCACGTACCGCGGGATCTCCTGGGGGCGCAGGATGCGGACCTCGTCGATGCGCGGGTCGTCGATCGACGCCTTGTACTCGACGGTCGAGGACCGGTTGACGGCCAGGTCGGCCGCCTCGAACAGGTCGAGGGTCGCGCGTTCGAGCGAGCCCTTGGGGAGCACGAGCTTCAACATCCGCAACGAGGGTAGGCGGGCGGCGCCGCGATGCGGCAAACGATTGACGGTGTTCAGGTGAAGGGTTCGCGCAGCACGCCCGCGGCGATCGCCGCGTCACGGTCGTGCCAGATGCCCATCGCCGTGGGCATCGGGAGGAAGCCCAGGTCCAGGTAGAACGGCTCGGTCCCCGGGTTGGCGTAGAGGATGACCTTCTTGTGGCCCTCCGCCTGCTCCACGAGCCGGCGGATGATCGCCTTGCCGAGCCCGCGGCCCTGGTGGTCAGGGTGGACGGCCACATCCGCGAGGTAGGCGCAGTCGACGCCGTCGGCCAGCCCCCGGCCCGCGCCGACCAGGACGTCGCCGGAGTAGACGAAGCACCGGAACATGCTGTTGCCGAACACGGTCCGCAGAGCGTCAGGTGGCTTCACCCCGAGCGGAGCGACGCGGTACAGGTGGGAGAGTTCGTCCCAGTCGACGGCGTCGAGGTCGGCGACCCAGTCGTAGCCGTCCATCGGGTCGGTCAGGTGAAGCGTTGCGCGATCCGCGCCATCTCGACCGCCACCAGGGCGGCTTCCTCGCCCACGTTGTGGCCGCCGGGGCCCTCCGAGCGGGCCAGCGCCTGGCCCTCGTCCTCGGTGGTGAGCACCCCGAACGCGATGGGCACGCCGGTCCTGAGCTGGACGTCCTGGATGCCCCGGGCGCACTCCCCCGCCACGATGTCGTAGTGGGTCGTCTCGCCCCGCACGACCGAGCCGATGCAGACCACGGCGTCGACCTTGCCCGAGGCGGCCAGCGCCCGGGCCCCGAAGGGGATCTCGAACGAGCCGGGCACCGACACCTCCGTGATGTCGTCGGCCACGACGCCCATGGCCTTGAGCCCCCGCTCGACACCGTCGGCCAGGCGCTCCACCACCCCCGCGTTCCAGCGGGCGCGCACCACGCCCACGCGCAGCCCGACCCCGTCGATGCCGTCGGGCGCGGACGCCCGCTCGCTGCCCTCAGCCACGCCCGTCCTCACAGCACATCGTCGAGTCCCTCCAGCAGGTGGCCCATGCGCTCCCGCTTGGTGCGCAGGTAGGCGATGTTCTCGGGGTTCGGCTCGATCTGGAGCGGCACCCGCTCGGTGATCTTGATGCCGAACCCGGACAGCCCGCCCTTCTTGGCCGGGTTGTTCGTGAGCATGCGCATCGTGGTGATGCCCAGGTCGACCAGGATCTGGGCGCCGATGCCGTACTCGCGGCTGTCGACCGGCAGGCCCAGCTTGAGGTTGGCGTCGACGGTGTCGTGGCCCTGCTCCTGGAGCCGGTAGGCCTGGAGCTTGTGGCCGATGCCGATGCCGCGGCCCTCGTGGCCCCGGTAGTACAGGACGACGCCCTTGCCCTCCTCGGCCACCTGGCGCATGGCGGCCTGCAGCTGGGGGCCGCAGTCGCAGCGCAGCGAGCCGAACACGTCGCCGGTCAGGCACTCGCTGTGCACCCGGACCAGCACGTTCTGCTCGCCGCTCACCGCGCCCTTCACGAAGGCCAGGTGCTCCGTGCCGTCCAGGGTGGACTGGTAGGCGTAGCAGGTGAAGTCGCCCCACTGGGTGGGGATGCGGGCCTCGCCGACGCGGCGGATCAGCCGCTCGTTCTGGCGGCGGTAGCGCACCATGTCGGCGATGGAGATGAGGAGGAGCCCGTGCTTCTCGGCGAAGCGCTCGAGCTCGGGCATGCGGGCCATGTCGTCCTTGGCCTCGTTGACCAGCTCGCACAGCACGCCCGCCGGGTAGAGGCCGGCCATGCGCACCAGGTCGAGCGCGGCCTCGGTGTGCCCGGCGCGCTTGAGCACGCCGCCCTCGCGGGCCTCGAGGGGGAAGATGTGGCCCGGCCGCAGCAGGTCGTCGGCACGCGTCGCCGGGTCGACCAGCGCCCGGATCGTCGCCGCCCGGTCGGCCGCGGAGATGCCCGTGGTCGTGCCGTGGCGGTAGTCGACGGTGACGAGGAACGCGGTGCGCTGCGACTCGGTGTTCTGGGCGACCATCGGGTCGAGGTCGAGCTCCCGGGCCCGCTCGCTGCTGACGGTGGCGCAGATCACGCCGGAGGTGTGCTTGAGGAAGA
>DATBGF010000454.1:0-7621 GCA_036558145.1 Acidimicrobiales bacterium | reverse complement strand
ACCTCGTAGGTGGTCGCGCTGCCGTCCCACGCCAGGCGCAGGTCGGTGCCGTCGTGCACCGCCCGGGTGATCGTGGGCGGCGCGGTGAGCACCTCCACCGGCGCGCTGGTCGGTCCCGAGACCGGCTCGCCCACCAGGGCGGCGACGGTCACGACCGGTGCGGGCAGGTGGCTGGGCCACGGGAGCCGCGCCGGCGGCGCGGGCACCACCACGACCGACGGGTTCTCGTTCGGGCCGCCGATCCCGACCGTGTAGCGGTCGACGGTCGGGTCGCACAGCGGCTCCCACGTCGCGACGACGGTCGCGCCGTCGTAGCTGACCTCCAGGCCGGCCGGCGCCGTCGTGAGCAGCGCGGCCGCGCTGCCGGGCGGGCCGACGGCGACGCCGGCGATGCCCCGCAGCGCCAGGGTGGCGGCGTTGGGAACATCCTCCGGCAGTGTGAGGACGAGCGGGTCGGGTGGCCCCGTCTCCTGCGACAGCAGCATCTCCGTGCCGTCCCAGCGCACGACCGGCTGGACCGCGGTCAGCGCGGGCTCGGCCGGCGCCGTCCAGCGGATCGTCACCTTGCGGTCCGCCGCCATCCTGACCGAGCGCAGCGCCGGCCCGGCCGCCACGACGTCGACGCTGACGGTCGGTCCCGACGCGACGCCGGCGACCTCGGTGACCGAGGCGGCGCCCCCGGCCAGCGGCAGCCCGGCCGTGGTGCCCTGGGCCATGACCGTGACGTCGTCGAGCTCGGCCCGGTACGTCGCACCCGGCGTGCCGGTCCACGTCACGTCGAGCCGGTCGCCGCCGGCCAGTGCCGACGTGAAGACCGGCGGGCGCGTCGGCGCCGGCACCGGTCCGGACCACGGCCCGACGGCGATCCCGTCGACCCCGCGCGCCGCCACGGCCACGGCGCCGGCGGGGATCGGGAACGTCGTCGTCCCGTCCGGGCCCACCCGCTGGGGCTGGCCCGGGGTCCCGTCGACGTAGAGGACCGCGTCGATGGCGATGCCGGCGGGCAGTCCGCCCGGCGCCGCAGTCACGAGCAGATCGCTGCTGCAGACGACCGAGGCGACCTCGGCGGGCACCAGCACGGCGGGCGCGACGACCTCCGGCCCGCTCGTCAGGCCCACGCGGGCCCGCACGGACACGCCGGCCGCCGCCCCCGGGGCCAGCGGGCCGCTCGCCGGGACCCGCAGTGGCGACCCGGGTGGGACGGTGGCGGCGGCGACCGGCACCCCGCCGGCCACGACCGACACGGCGTAGGCCGACGGGGTCACGCCGGGCGGTGGGGTCACGTCCAGCGCCAGGCTCGCGCCGTCGGAGGTGACGGCGGTGAGCCCGGGCGCGGCGAGGACGAGCCCGAGCGGCGCGGAGGCCGGGCCGCTGCCGGTCGAGAACACGGCCTGGACGACGGCGGCGTAGCCGCCCTGCGCCACCTGGACCGCGAGCGTCCCCTCGGTGGCCGGTGCGGCGACGTCGGTCTGGGCATCGACGACCCCGTCACGCAGGACGGTGAGGCGGTAGCCGGTCGCGCCGGTGACCGCCGTCCAGCGCGCGCTCAGGGTCGTGCCGTCGAAATCCGCGGCCAGCAGGTCGGGACGCCCGGTGGGGATGGCGAAGGCGTGCCCGTGCGGCCCGATGGACACCGCGTCGTTCGAGTCGATGACGATGGCGAGCGTGACCGCCGCCAGGCATCCCGGCGGCTGGGGCGCAGGGATCTCGATCTTGTCGCCCTCGACCTCGGTCTCGGGCCCCGCCGGCGCGCCGTTGACCACGAGGCGCAGCCGGTAGGCCTGGTCGGGCGGCCCCGGCGTGGCGAGCACCAGCGCCCCGGTGGCGGGATCGGTCCCGGCGGAGGTGACCGCGGCCGTCCCGACCACGATGTCGACGTCCTGGGACCACCCGTGCGACGAGTTGCCGCGGCGCTCCTCGATGGCGACCGTGTACGCGACGTCCGCCGGCAGGTCGACCGGCAGCCAGCCGTTCATCGTGTGGCCCGCCTCGACCGCCGCGATGATCCGCTTCTCGGCGAAGACGTTGATGACGTACGTGGTCGACGGGTTGGGGTACCCGAGCCACGAGACGTTCAGGACCGCGCCGTCGTACCGGACGCGCGTGATCTCCACGCCGCCTGGCACCTCAGGCGCTCGATCCTCCGTGGACATTCCGCCCTCCGTCCGGAAGATGTGACGCAGCGTGAACGTATCGCTACCGGTCCGGCAGAAGCAACGAAAACATTGCACGGAGAGCGCGTATTCACGTTCTGTTAGTGGTGAAGGCGCGACAGAGTGCTCATTTGCGGTTCGTTAGCGCGCGGAGCGCAGGTTCCGGGGCCACCCCGGCGACCGCCGGGGAGGGGCCTACCGGCCCCGGCGAACCAGAGAGAGGAACTCCCCCATGCCCACGAACCACGTCTCCATCCAGGACAGCACGACCCACTTCCCGGACGGCCTCGACAACGACGTCATCAAGACCTTCGACGCGCCGGGCCTGAACACCGACACCCGCCCGTACCTGTCCTACGCGGTCCAGCCCGACGGTGGCAGCGTGACCCTGCAGATGGAGCTGAACGGCACGCTGGTGGTGGACACCACGTTCGGCAACGACATCCTCCGCTCGCTGAACGAGGTCATCGACAACGGCGTCGCGGTCGAGGCCGACAACGAGCTGGTCATCCGGCGGCAGGCCGGCCCCGGCACCGTCAACGTGTCCGACATCATCTTCGTGTATTCGGCTGACAGCTGAGCCAGGAGCGTCCCCGTCTGGCTCAGGGAGCCGGCGGAGCGGGATGGACGTCCAGGAAGGCGTCGATCTCGGCCAGGAACTGCGGCCAGGCGGGGTCGCGCTCCGGGAGCAGGTGGTTGGCGGTGTCGAGGGGTACCAGCCGGCTGCCCGGGATCAGCGAGGCGAGGACGCGTGACTGCTCGAACACACCGTCCGGCTCGCGGCGGCCGGCGAGGATGAGGGTCGGCACCGTCAGCCGGGGGGCGAGGTCTGAGACGTCGATGTCGGAGAAGGCGTCGACGAAGCGCCAAGCGTTCTCGGGCGGTGTCGAGCGGCGCTGGAGCTCGTCGAAGGAACGCCACTCGTCCTGGTCGCCGTCGGGGAGGAAGCGGGCCACGAACATCTGGCGGTACGTCGGATCGGGGCGGCCCCAGCCCAGGCGGACCATGTCGATGCGGGCCTCGGCGAGCTCCAGCTCGTCGGACGACCGGGCCCGCTTGCGCCGGCCCTGGGCGAACGTCCCGCACAGGACCAGGTGGCTCACCCGCTCGGGGTGGCGGACCGCATAGGCGATGGCCACAGGGCCGCCCTGGGACAGGCCCAGCAGGGGGAAGCGGTCGAGGCCGGCGGTGTCGACCACCGTCTCGAGGTCGTCGACCCAGTCGTCGAACGCGAACCGGGGCACGTCCCAGTCCGACAGCCCGCAGCCGCGCTCGTCGTAGCGCACCAGCCGGAAGCGGCGGGACAGCTCGACCAGCCAGTGCCGCCACACCGGGCTCTCCCAGTCGTAGTCGAGGTGGCTCAGCCAGTTGGCCGCCTTCACCAGCGGCGGCCCCTCGCCCAGGGTGGCGTAGGCCAGCCGGGTCCCGTCCCGGGCGGTGCAGAACCGGATCTGCTGGGGCGGCGGCGCCGCCGCGGCGGCCGCGGCGGGCGCCGGCGCGTCGCCGAGCTCCTCGACGGTGCCGACGAACTGGTAGCCGCGGCCGTGCACGGTGCGGATCAGCTCCTGGCGGGTGCCGTCGTCGCCGATCGCCCGCCGGGCGGCCTTGATCCGGCTGGTGAGCGTCGACTCGCTCACGAACCGGGAGCCCCAGACCGTGTCGAGGATCTCCTCCTTGGGCACGACCCGGCGGCGCTCCCGGATCAGCAGCGCCAGCACGTCGAACACCTGCGGCTCGATCGACCGCTCCTCGCCCGCCCGCCGCAGCTGGTAGCGGGGCAGGTCGAGCTCGCACTCGCCGAACGAGTAGATCACGCCCGCGCCTCCAATCCCTCGCCGCCAGTCTCGCACGGCGCATCTCCAGCCGATCTCCAGACCGTGTCCATGCGACCACCACGGGCCCCGGCGCACAGTCGGACACATGCCTGCCACCCTCATCGCCGAGCGGGCCGGGAACGCCGGCCGCGACTACCGGGCCGGCGTCCGGGCGATGGTCCCCTGGATGTTCGGGATCGGCCCCTACGGCCTCGTCATCGGCATCAGCGCCGCCCATGCCCACATCCCTACGGTCGCGGGCTGGCTGACCGGTCCCGCCATCTTCTCCGGCAGCGCGCAGCTGGCCACGATCCAGCTGCTCGACGCCGGGGCCGCGCCGCTGATCGTGATCGCCACCGTCCTGGCCATCAACGCCCGCCTCGTCGTCTACTCCGGCGCCATGGCCGCGCAGTGGCGGGGCACACCCTGGTGGTGGCGCGGGCTCGCCGCCTACCTGCTGGTCGACCCGGCGTTCGCCGTCGGGATGGACCGCTACGAGGAGGGCGGCGACCGCGCCGCCGCCCACCGCCACTACCTCGGCGGCGCCGTCGCCCTGTGGGTCATGTGGCTCCTGGCCATCGCCGTCGGGGCGACGGTCGGGGCCCGGCTCCCCGCCGGCCTCCACCTCGAGTTCGTCGCCCCGCTGTTCCTGCTGGGCGAGGTCATCGCCCGGCTCACCACCCCGGCCATGCGCCGGGCGGCCTTCACCGGCGCCGCCGTGGCGGTCGCCGCCTACTTCGCCCCCTTCCACCTCGGTCCGGTCGCCGCCGTCGTCGCCGGCCTGGTCGCCGGCCTGCTGACCCCGGAGGCACGGTCATGACCGTCTGGCTGGTCATCCTCGCCGTCGGGGTGGGGACCTACCTGTTCCGGGTGAGCATGCTCGCCCTGGTCGGCCGGCGGGCGCCCTCACCCCTGTTCGAGCGGGCGTCGAAGCTGGTCGTGCCGGCCGCGTTCTCGGCGCTCGCGGCCGGCGGCATCACCGCAGCCTGGGCCAACGCCGGCGGCGGCTCAGGTGCTGTCGCTCCGCTCGCGGCTGCGGCCGTCGCCGGGGTGGCCGTCCACCGCACCGGCTCGGCCCGGGTCGCCATCCTCGTCGGGATGCCCACCCTCTGGGCCCTCAACGTCCTCGTCGGGGCCTGAGAGGTCGAAGAACCTCCGGATCCACGCCGATCGCCGGGGCAGGACGCGGATCACCGGCAGGGCGAACACGACCTGGGAGATCGAGCCGAACCGCTCGTAGACGGCGGCGTTGACCGCCATGCCCAGCACGATCGCCCGCCCCGCGAAGAAGAACCAGCCGAGCGTGACGATCGTGGCGCCGATGGCGCCGTACAGCTGGGAGGCCCGGCCCATGTGGCTGGGGAGGTACAGCTGGCTGATCGCCTGCATGCCGGTGATCGTCAGCCCGACCAGGGCGCTGCCGGGGAGGAGCGCGCCTGGGTCGCTCGTCGCCCGGGGCAGCACGAGGGACACCGCCATCCAGGCCAGGGCGTAGACCGCGAAGACGGCCAGGAACGAGAACCCGGTCGCGGCGAGTCCCAGATGGTCCCGCACCCGGTTCACGATGGCCGACACCAGGCCGATTCCGACGATCACCCCGACGACGCCACCGACGACCCGCAGCGGGGCCTTCGTCCGCACCGGCAGGCGCCAGTTGAGGCAGCTGGCCACCGTCAGCACCTTGCTCAGCGAACGGCCCGTCAGGCCGACGCCGACCAGGCCGACGATCAGGGCACCCCAGCGCGACGCGTCCGGCTGCGAGAGCGCGGTGCTGATCTGGGCGGCGAGGCCGCCGCTCACGCCCGCCTGCTGGTTGAACTCCTCGGCGTCGATCCAGCGGCTCAGGAGCCCGACGGTCCCCACCACGACCAGGAGCAGCGGGACGAAGAACAGGAAGATCCGGAACGCGACGGCCGCCCCGACCACCCCGCCGGCCGCCTCCCGGTCCCGCTGGTAGATCCCCAGCCCGAGATCGACGAGCGGTAGGTCGCCGTAGCGCTCGCGCAGCTGCTCGACCCGGCGCTGGCCCGCGGCGCGGCCGTGCGCGACGAGCCGATCGATGGCAGACCCCTCGTCGGGTGCGTGGTCTGTCACGAACGTCACCCCCGCTCACCGTCGGCTCCCGCAGCCGACGATAGGCGGTGCCGCCTAGCGCCGGGCGAGCCGTTCGAGGGCCCCGAGGGTCATCTCCACGTACGTGTCGAGCAGGAACTCGCGCTGCGCCGGACCGGGCCGGGACCGCATCTGGGACAGCAGCGAGCGGATGCCCGAGAACAGGACCGCGATGACCGAGCGCGCGGTGCGCACGTCGATGCCGAAGTCGTCGCCGGCCAGCTGGGCGAAGTAGGCGACGGTGCGGCGGTCCCAGCCCCGCTGGTCCCCCCGGCTGGCGTCGCCGGCGCCCGCCTCGCGCAGGGGGGTGAAGAACGGGGCGTGCTCCTCGACCGCGTCGAGGGTGGCGCCGATGAACGCCCGCAGCTTGGGCTCGAAGCCCTCGGGAGCGGCGACGACCTGGGCCCGGATCGCCCGGTCGAGCCGTGCGGCCTCGCGGCGGTACAGCGCCCGCAGGATGTCGTCGCGGTTGGCGAAGTGCTTGTAGACCAGCGCGCGGGTGACGCAGGCGCGCTCCGCCACCAGGCCCATCGTGACGGCACCAGGCCCGACCTCGCCGACCAGCGCCTTGGTCACGTCGAGGAGCCGGGTCCGCCGCTCGTCGGCCGGCATCGGTTGCACTTTGTCACCGGGGTGTGGTGGAGTGAGCACAGCGGTTACACATTGTCACCACGGGGGACGGCCACGCCATGAGCTACACCGGGACACGCCCGACGCTGGACGCCGACAGCCACCTGATGGAGCTGCCGGGGTTCCTCGATCCCTTCATCGAGGACTCGATGCGCGACCGGCTGCGCGGTCGCTCGATGGCGCGGCTGGCACCGGTGCTCGACGCGGCCACCGCGGCCGCGGAGCGTCGCCGCCAGGATCCCGACTTCCGGGCCCAGGCCGAGGACCGCCTGCTGCGGGACAAGGGCTGGAACGCCATGGGCGCGTTCGACCCGTCCGAGCGCAGCCACGTGGTGGACCTGCTCGGCGTCGACGCCCAGCTCGTGTTCGCCACGTTCGCGACGGCGATGTTCATGGGCGGCGACCGGGATCTCCTCCACGCCGGCAGCGCCGCCCACAACCGGGCGGTGGCCGCGTTCTGCGCGGACGACCCCCGGCTGCTCCCCGTGGCCTTCGTGCCCCTGGCCGACACCGAGGCGGCGGTGCGCCTCGTGACCGAGGCCCTCGACCTGGGCTGCTCGGCCGTGCACGTGCCCTCGACCGCGGCCGGCGACCGCTCGCCCACGCACCCCGACCTCGACCCGTTCTGGTCCGTGCTGAACGACCGGGGCGTGCCGTTCGTGCTCCACGTCGGCGGCGGCGGGCGGCTCCTTGACCGGGCGTTCCACAACAACGGGCGGCCCGTCACCGACCACCTCGGCGGGGGCGAGAACATCCGGTCCAAGGACTTCCTCACCATCTCCAACTCCCCGGCGCTGTTCCTCGGCACGCTGATCCTCGACGGCCTCTTCGACCGGTTCCCGAACCTGCGCGGCGGCGCCATCGAGGAGGGGGCGGGCTGGGTGATCTCCTGGATGCACCAGATCGACTACG
>DATBGF010000453.1:0-3367 GCA_036558145.1 Acidimicrobiales bacterium | reverse complement strand
GTCGGTGGTCCACACCGAGCCGGACAGGCCGTAGTCGCTGTCGTTGGCGATGCGCACCGCGTCGTCGGGCGAGTCGTAGCCGATGACGGCCAGCACGGGGCCGAAGATCTCCTCCTGGGCGATCGTCATGGCGTTGTCGACGTCGGCGAAGAGCGTGGGCTCCACGAACCAGCCCTTGTCCAGGCCGGCCGGGCGGCCGCCGCCGACGGTGAGCGTGGCTCCCTCGGCCTTGCCCTTCTCGATGTAGCCGAGGACCCGGTCGCGCTGGCGCTCGGCCACCAGCGGGCCGACGGCCACGCTGGGATCGGCCGGGTCGCCCACGGTGTGGCCCTTCACCGCCGCGGCCACCGCCTCCACCACGTCGCCGTAGCGGGAGCGGGGCGCCAGGATCCGTGTCTGGGCGATGCACGCCTGGCCGTTGTTCATGAGCGCGGAGGGCATCAGCATCGGGATGGCGCTGGCCAGGTCGGCGTCCTCCAGGATGATGGCCGCCGACTTGCCGCCCAGCTCCAGCGTGCAGCGCTTGAGCATCTCGCCGCAGATGGCGCCGACCTTGCGCCCCGCGGCGGTGGAGCCGGTGAAGCCGACCTTGTCCACCCCGGGGTGGCGGACGATGTACTCGCCGACCTCGCGGCCCGCGGCCAGGATCGACACCATGCCCTTGGGCAGCTCGATCTCGTCGAGGATCTCGCCCAGCAGGTAGCCGTCGAGCGGGGTCTCGGGCGACGGCTTGAGGATCATCGGCGCCCCGGCGGCCAGGGCCGCGCCCAGCTTGAGCGCCACGATGAACAGCGGCACGTTCCAGGGGATGATGCCGGCGGACACGCCCACCGGCTCCTTGCGCACCATGACAGGGCCCAGCGCCCCGGGCCGGATCTCCTCGAACGGGAACGTCTCGGCCAGGTCGGCCCAGCCGTCGAGCACCATGGTGGAGCTGAAGACCTGGCCCATGAGCGACCAGCTCGACGGGCAGCCCATCTCTGCGGTGATGACGTCGGCGATCTCCTGGGAGCGGGCCTGGAGGGCCAGCGAGAGCTTGCGGATCATGGCGGCCCGCTCGGGCCCGCTGAGCCGGGGGTACGGGCCCGTCAGCGCCGCCTTCGCGGCCTGCACGGCCCGGTCGACGTCACCCTCGGCTGCCTCGGGCACCCGGGCGATGACCTCCTCGGTCGTCGGGCTGACGACCTCGATGACGTTCGAGGTCGACGGCGCCACCCACTCGCCGCCGATGTAGAGCGTGTCCTTCGTCTGCATCAGCCCTCCCGAGGCAAATCTCCGAAACGAAATCTGAGACTCCGTCAGGGCATCGTGCCACGCCCGGTCAGCGCTGGACGAAAGGACCGTAGGCGTCGAGCACCTCGGGGTTGGCCAGGCTGCCCCGGCTGGCGGCCCGATCGGGATCGGCGCCGGCCAGGATGCGCTTGACCGGCACCTCCAGCTTCTTGCCCGACAGGGTGCGGGGCACGCCCGGCACCTCGTGGATCTCGTCGGGGACGTGGCGGGGCGACAGCTCGGTCCGCAGCGCGGCCCGGATGCGGTCCCGCAGCCCGTCGTCCAGCGGCGCGCCGCCCGCGGGGGCGACGAAGAGGATCAGCCGGCCCGGCCCGCCCGCCGGATCCTCCAGGTGCACGACCAGGCTGTCGGCCACGTCCGGCAGTGCCTCGACCACCGAGTACAGCTCGGCGGTGCCCATGCGCACGCCGCCCCGGTTGAGCGTGGCGTCGGAGCGGCCGGTGATCACGCACGCGCCGTCGGGATGGACGGTGATCCAGTCGCCGTGCGTCCACACGCCGGGATGGTCCTCGAAGTAGGCGGCCCGGTAGCGGGACCCGTCCTCGTCTCCCCAGAACCCGACGGGCATCGACGGCATCGGCGCGGTGATGACCAGCTCGCCCTGCTCGCCCACCACGGCGTGGCCGGCCTCGTCGAACGCCTCGACGCGGGCGCCCAGGTAGCGGCATGAGATCTCCCCGGCCCGCACCGGCACGAGGGGGCAGCCGCCCACGAACGCGGTGCACACGTCGGTGCCCCCGCTGATCGAGGACAGCAGCAGGTCGGGCTTCACCGCCTCGTACACCCACTCGAAGCCCTCGGCGGGCAGCGGCGCCCCGGTGGACCCGACGGCCCGCAGCGCGCCCAGGCCGGCCTCCTCCGAGGGCACGATCCCGGCCTTGCGGCACGCCAGCAGGAACGGGGCCGAGGTGCCGAAGAACGTCACGCCCTCGTCCGCCGCCATGCGCCACAGCGCGCCCAGGTAGGGATGGCCGGGGTCGCCGTCGAAGAGGACCGGCGTGGCCCCCACCAGCAGGCCCGACACCAGGTAGTTCCACATCATCCAGCCGGTCGTGGAGAACCAGAAGAAGCGGTCGCCCGGACCCAGGTCGGCGTGCAGGGCCAGCACCTTGTGGTGCTCGACCAGGATCCCGCCGTGCCCGTGCACGATGGCCTTGGGCAGCCCGGTGGTGCCCGAGGAGTAGAGGACGTACAGCGGGTGGTCGAACGGGACGTCGTCGTAGGCGGGCAGCGCGGGCTCGGCCAGCAGCTCGTCCCAGGTCGACGTGCCGTCGAGCCGGGCCCGGGCGTCGAGATAGCCCACCGTGACGGTGGCCCGCAGCGACGGCAGGGCGTCGCGTATGGCCGCCACCTCGGCCGCCCGGTCGATCACCCGCTCGCCGTAGCGGTAGCCGTCGACCGCCAGCAGCACCACCGGCCCGATCTGGCGCAGCCGGTCGACCACGCTGCGGGTGCCGAACTCCGGGGCGCAGGACGACCACACCGCGCCCAGGCCGGCCGTGGCCAGGAGGGCCACCACGGCCTCGGGGATGTTGGGCAGGTAGGCGGCCACCCGGTCGCCCCGGCCCACGCCCAGGCGCTGCAGGCCCGCCCGGCACCGGGCCACCTGGTCCGCCAGGTCGGCCCGGCTCAGCTCGACCCGGGCCCGGGACTGGGACAGGCCGACCAGCGCCGGTCCGGGCCCCTCGGAGCGCAGCGCGTGGGCCGCGTAGTTCAGCTCGACGCCGGGGAACCACCGGGCCCCGGGCATGGCCGCGCCGGCCAGGGCCGGACCCACGGGCGTGGCCGAGCGCAGGTCGAAATGGTCCCACACCGACCGCCAGAAGCCGTCGAGGTCCTCGGTCGACCAGCGCCACAGGGCGTCGTAGTCGCCGTCCGGGAAGCTAAGCCCGCGCTCGGCCGCCAGCCAGAGCACGTAGCGGCCGATCCGGGTGTGCTCGCCCGTGCCCGGGGGCGGCCGCCACAGCACCCGCCCCCGCCCCGTGGTCGCACCGGTCCCCTCGTCGTCCACGCGCCCAACCTAGACGTCACCTGGCGGGGACCACCTCCACCACGCCGTGCATCCCGTGCTGGT
>DATBGF010000452.1:0-1530 GCA_036558145.1 Acidimicrobiales bacterium | reverse complement strand
TGTCGGCGATGGCGTGGTCGTCGAGGGCCCCGGCGCCGTGCACGATCCCGTCGAGCCGTCCCCGGTCGTCGTAGACGGACTGCACCACGGCCGCCAGGGCGGCGCGGTCCCGCACGTCCACCTGGTGGTAGCGCACGGTGGTCCCGGCCGCGTCCAGCGCCGCCAGGGTGGCCCGCACCTCCCGTTCGGCCAGCACCCGATCGCATGCGCGCTCCACAGCGCGGGGCTCGCGCCGGCCGGTGGCGATGAGCGCCCGGCGCAGCTCGCCCCGATCGGCCGCTCCGGCCAGCGCCGGATCCTCGGCCCCCTCGGGCAGCGCGGTGCGGCCCACCAGCTCCAACCGGCAGCCCGACGTCCGTGCCAGCGCCACCGCCACCCGGGCGGTGATCCCCCGGGCGCCACCGGTCACCAGCACGACGGACTCGCGGGTCAGCGGGCTCGACCCGGGCTCGACCGGGACGGGCGCCGGTCGCGCCTCGGGCGCCCGCCTCGCACCGGAGCGCCAGGCGACCTCCACCGGACCGCCGGGCCGCTCGACCTCGTCGGCCAGGATGCAGGCCAGCTCGGCCACGTCCGCCGCCGGGTCGACGTCGACCAGCCGGACGGCGCGCTCGGGGAACTCGAGCGCGGCCGTCTTCACCAGCCCCCGGGCCCCCGCCCCCCGCGGGAGCGCATCGTCGTCGGGTCGGGGGGCAGGCGGGTCGATGCCGAGGCCGCCACCGAGCGGCGTCACCACCAGCAGGCCGGCCGCAGTGTCGAGCAGCAGCGGGCGCAGCCGTCGGTACAGCTCGGGCGCCTCCACCGCCTCGTCGAGCAGGTCCGTCACCACCACGAGCCCGGCCGCCGCGCCCGGAGCGCAGGCATCGACGCCCCGCGCCGCGAGCTCGTCCGCCAGCCGTGCCGCGACCGGTCCCCCGCCCGTGATCCGCACGGCCCGGCCCGGCTGGGCGTCGGGCTCCCCCAGCGGGGCCTCGGCCAGGCCGACGACGAACCGCTGGGCCGCGGCCGGGAACGGGGCGTCCGGTGCGGCCGGCTCGGGTGCGGGAGCGGGCTGTGGCTCGCCGCCGAGGCGGTCCTCGTGCTCGACCAGGAACTCGACGATCCCCCGCAGCGTCTTGCGCGCCGCCAGCTGCTCGACCAGGTCCTCCAGCTGGTCCAACGACCCGCCATCGCTCAACCCCAGCGCATCCGCCAGCTCCCCCAGGATCTCCAACCGCTTGATCGAATCGATCGACAGGTCCGCCTCGACATCGAGGTCCGGGCCCAACATGTCCTCCGGATAACCCGTCCGCGCCGACACGATCGCCGTCAACCGCGCCAGCAGCTCCGGACCGGAGGGCAGGCCGGTCGCCGGAGCCGCCGGCGCGGCGACCGGAGCGGGCGCGATCGCTACCGGAGCGGGCAGCGCCGCGAGCGCCGGCGCCGCGGTCGCGGCTGGCGCCACGCCCAGGTAGTCGAGGACCAGCTGGTGGCCCGCGGCCATGATCTCGTGGGCGGTGCGGAAGTACTCCGTCAGCACCGCGTCCTTGG
>DATBGF010000451.1:0-2536 GCA_036558145.1 Acidimicrobiales bacterium | reverse complement strand
GTAGAACCCCATGCCGGTGGCGGTCGGCTCGATGTAGCTGCACGTGCCCAGCCCGACGAGGCGACCGGCGGCGCGGGCCTCGGCCTGCTCCTTGCGGAAGGCGTCGAGGTCGAGGATGTCCAGCGCGTGCTCGAAGGTCTCGAGCGGCGTGACCTCGCTGTAGGTCATGCCGCTGGCGGCCGCGTAGGGCATCTCGTCGGCCCGCAGCAGGTTGCGGCGGCGCAGCTCGATGGGGTCGATGCCGGCCTCGCGGGCGGCGATGTCGAACAGCATCTCCCGGGCCACGGACTCGAACTGCCACGGCCCCCGGTAGGCGGTGCGGCCCACCGTGTTGGAGTAGAGGCCCGTGTAGCTGAACCGCGCCTTCGGCACGCGGTAGGGGCCGGGGAAGAACACGCCGACCGCCGCCCCCGCGTGGACCGGCCACGGCATCGGGTAGGCGCCGACGTCCTGGACGTGGTCGATCTCGGCCGCCACCAGCGCCCCGTCCTCGTCGAGGGCGACCCGGACGGCGGCGTGCTCGTGGCGGGACTGGCCGGCCGCGAGCAGGTTCTCCCGGCGGTCCTCGATCCACTTCAGCGCGGCGGGGACCTTGCGGGCCGCGAGCATCACGCACATGTCCTCGCGCAGCGGCAGGACCTTCTGGCCGAAGCCGCCGCCGGTGTCCCGGGCGATCACCCGGACGCGGTGCTCGGGCAGGCCGAGCACCCGGGCGCCGAACGCCCGCACCTCGTGGGGGGACTGGGTCGCGGACCACACCGTGAGCTCGCCGCTGCCCGGCTCCCACTCGGCCACCACGCCGCGGGTCTCCATCGGCACGGCCAGGTAGGCCTGCTGGTGGATCGTCGCCGAGGTCACGTGGGCGGCCTCGTCGAAGGACGGCGCCAGCATCTCGGGCGGCATCCCGCCGATCTCCCCGGCCACGTTCCCGGGCTGCGACTCGTGCACGAGGTGCTCGGACTCGCGGGCGGTCTCGTAGTCGACCACCGGGGGCAGCGGGTCGAGGTCGAGGGCCACGAGGTCGACGGCGTCCTCGGCCACGTAGCGGTCGGCGGCCACGACCAGGGCGACGGGGTCGCCCACGAAGCGGACCTCGCCGTCCGCCAGCGGCGGCTTGGGCGGGTCCGGCATGAGCGCGCCCATCGACGTGTACCACGTCTCGTGGACGTCGGGGTTGAGGTCGGCGGCTGTGAACACGGCCACGACGCCGGGCAGCGCCAGCGCCTCGGACGTGTCGACGCCCAGGATGCGGGCCCGGGCCATGGGGCTGCGCACGAAGCAGGCGTGCAGCATGCCGGGCCGGACCACGTCGTCGACGAAGGTCCCGTGCCCGGTCAGCAGGCGGGCGTCCTCGACCCGCGCGATGCGAGCGCCGGCGTAGCGGGTCGTGCCGGCGGTGAGTGTGGGATGGTCCACGTCAGATGAACGTAGGCAGCGTCTCGTAGCCGCGCACGGTGGACGTGGGCGCCAGCTTGGCGTTGGGCAGGTCGACCTCCCACTCGGGGAAGCGCTTGAGGATCTCCTCGAGGGCGACCCGGCCCTCCAGGCGGGCGAGGTTGGCTCCCAGGCAGAAGTGGATGCCGTAGCCGAACGCCACGTGGGAGCCGATCTCGCGGTGGATGTCGAAGGTGTCGCCGTTCGGGAAGCGGCGGTCGTCCCGGTTGGCCGAGGCGGCGATGAGCATCATCACGCTCCCGGCCGGGATCTTCGTCCCCCGCACCTCGATCTCCTCGGGCACGAAGCGGGCGATGTGGGGGCCGGGAGGCTCGAAGCGCAGCAGCTCCTCGATGGCGTTGGGGACGAGCGCCGGGTTCTCGGCCAGCTCGCGGCGCTGGTCGGGGTGGTCGCCGAGGACCTTGCCGGCCCAGCCGATGAGCTTGGTGGTGGTCTCCGATCCGGCCCCCGCCACGACGGCGACGTAGGTGAGGATCTCCTCGCGGGTGAGGCGCCGCACCGTGCCGGTCTCGTCCTCGAACTCCGACTGGAGCAGCTGGGTCATGATGTCGTCGGAGGGGTGCTTCTCCCGCCAGTCGATGTACTCGGCGAACAGCGTGCCGTCGTCGATGGCCATGGACCGGCTGCGGACCTCCATCGGCTTGCCCGCCTCGGTGCGCAGCCGGGCGTCGGCGTTGTCCCGCACCCTCAGGCTGTCCTCCTCGTCGGGGATGCCCAGCAGCATGCAGATGACCCGGGCCGGCATGTCGGCGGAGAAGTCGGCCACGAAGTCGAAGCGGTCCCCGCCCACCAGCGGGTCGAGGTAGGTCGCGCACAGCGCCCGGATGTCGGGCTCCAGGGCGGCCATCTTGCGGGGCGTGAACACCCGGGACAGGAGGCGCCGGTGCATCGTGTGGATCGGCGGGTCCGAGAAGATCAGCACGCCGGGCGGCATCTCGATGTCGGCCCGGATGACCTCGAGGATCCCGCCCTTGCCCGAGATGAGGTGCGAGTAGTCGGCCAGGCCGCGCTCGACGTCCTCGTAGCGGCTCACCGCCCAGAAGTCGTAGGGCTCGTTGTAGTAGAGAGGCGCTTCTTCCCG
>DATBGF010000450.1:0-8779 GCA_036558145.1 Acidimicrobiales bacterium | reverse complement strand
GCGGAGGTGATGTCCTCCCCGCGCAGGGTCACCGAGCCCGAGCGGATCGGGATCAGCCCGAACAGCGCCTTGAGCAGCGTGGACTTGCCCGCACCGTTGGGGCCGATGATGCCCACCAGCTCGCCGTCGTAGAGCTCGAGGCTGGTGCCGTTGAGGATGTTGACCCCGGGCACGTAGCCCGCGACCAGGTCGTTCGCCGCCAGCAGGAGCGCCTTGTCCCGCGGTTCGGGCGCGGTCTCGTCTTCGACGGTGTCGGTGCTCATTGGCGCACCCTTCGGGCAGCGCGCAATGAGCTCTCGGCCCTGCGGGCCGAGTAATGCACTGTGTTTCCGATTCGCTCGACGAGCTCGCTCATTCGGCCTCCGTCCGCGACTCTTCCTCGTCCAGCTCCGACTCGGCCTCGGCCAGCTGGCGGTCCTGCTCGCTGCGATCGAGCGGCGTGGCGTGGTGGGCGCCCAGGTAGGCGTCGATCACGCGGGGGTTGGCCACGATCGACGAGTGGCGGCCCTCGGCCACGATCTCGCCCTCGGCCATCACCACCACCCAGTCGCTGATGGTCCGCACCACGTCCATGTCGTGCTCGACGAACAGCACCGTCAGCCCGTCGTCGGCCAGCGTCTTGACGTGGCCGACGATGGTCTGGGCCAGGGCCGGGTTCACGCCGGCCATGGGCTCGTCCAGCATGATCAGCTTGGGGTCCGACATCAGCGCCCGGGCCATCTCCAGCAGCTTGCGCTGGCCGCCCGACAGCGCCCCGGCGAACTCGTCGCGCATGTGCGAGAGCTTGAACCGCTCCAGCAGCTCGTCGGCCTTCTGCTCGATGGCCTTCTCCTGGTCGCGCCAGCGGGGCCGGATCAGCGCCGAGAGGAACCGCTCCCCGGCCTGGCCCGTGGCGCCCAGCTTCATGTTCTCGATGACCTTGAGCCGGGACAGGGCCTTGGTGAGCTGGAAGGTGCGCACCATGCCCCGCTGGGCCACCTTGTAGCCGCTGAGGCCGGTGATGTCCTTGTCGTCGAAGCTCCAGTTGCCGGCGTTGGGCTTGTCGAACCCGGTGATCAGGTTGAAGAAGGTCGTCTTGCCCGCACCGTTGGGCCCGATGAGCGCGGTGATGGCCTCGCGCTGGATCTCGAAGTGGTCGACCCGGACCGCGGTCAGGCCGCCGAACCGGCGGGTGACCGAGTCGGCCACCATGATGGGGTCGGGCTTGGCCACGCCCGGCTCCTCGGCGACACCCTCGAAGGCGTCGAGGGAGACCTTCGTGAACCCGGTGTGCGCCGTGGTCATCGGGCCTCCAGCATCAGCTCGCGGCGGTCGCCCAATATGCCCTGAGGTCGGAAGACCAGCAGCAGGATGAGCCCCAGGCCCACGAGCATCAGTCGGATCTGGCCCACCTGGTTGGGATCGATCAAGGACTGGGAGATGTACCCCGCCTCGACCGCCTGCCGCAGCACGGCGTCGGTGAAGGTGATGATGAACCAGAAGATCATCGAGCCGATCACCGGCCCCCAGATGCGGGCCGTGCCCCCGAGGATCAGGCAGACGTAGGCGAAGAACGTCTGGGCCGTCGAGTAGTTGCTGGGCACCACCGACGCCTGCTGGGTGACGAAGTAGATGCCGGCCAGCGCGCCCAGGCAGCCTCCCAGCACCAGGCTTTGCATCTTGTACGCGAAGACGTTCTTGCCGAGCGCCCGGACCGCATCCTCGTCCTCGCGGATGGCCTTGAGGACCCGGCCCCACGGGCTGCGGATCAGCAGGTACACCAGGAGCACGCACAGCAGCACCAGCGTCCAGCCGACGAGGATGGACCACGTCTCGGCCGCGCTGAACTTGAGGAACCCGATGCCGTACTCGCCGTCGGGCAGCGGGTTGAGGTTGCGCCAGTCGTCGTTGAAGCCGGACAGGCCGTCGGCTCCTCCGGTGACCTCCCGGAAGCTGGGAGCCATGACGCTGAGGCGGAAGATCTCGCCGGCGGCGATGGTGACGATGGCGAGGTAGTCGGCCCGCAGCCGCAGCGTCGGGTAGCCGAGGAGCAGGGCCCACAACATGGCGCAGAACAGGCCGAACAGCCAGCCGAGCCACAGCGGGAAGCCCCACTGCAGGACGCTGATGGCGGCGCCGTAGCCCCCGATGGCCAGGAACCCGATCTGGCCGAAGTTCAGCAGGCCGGTGTAGCCGAAGTGGACGTTCAGGCCGATGGCCGAGATGGCGAAGATGATCGCGTTGGGCCGGATGGCCGCCGAGATCGAGCTGTCGAAGATGCGCGTCCAGTGCACGCCCGGCTCCTTATCCCACCCGCTCGGCCTGGCCGAGGATGCCCTGGGGCCGCACCAGGAGCACGAGGATCAGGATGCTCAGGGCGACGACGGTCTTGAACTCTGTCGGTATCCACAGCGACGACAGCTCCATGGCCATGCCCACGACGAGGCTGCCGACCAGCGCCCCGTAGGCCGTGCCCAGGCCGCCCAGCGTCACCCCGGCGAACATCAGCAGCAGGAGCTGGAAGCCCATCTGGAAGCTGACCTGCTCGGACAGGCCCTGGAGGATGCCGCCCAGCGCGGCCAGGCCGGCGCCCGAGGCCCACACGAAGCCGATCACCCGGTCGACGTCGATGCCCGACGACTCGGCCAGGTCCTTGTTGTCGGCCACGGCCCGCATGGCCTTGCCCATGCGGGTCTTCTGCAGGAACGTGGCCACGCCCACCAGCACCAGGATCGACAGGCCCATGCCGATCAGGTCGCGGGGCACGATCGTGACCGGGCCGAACTTGAGGCCCTTCTGCAGCGTGTACTGGCGGTAGGCCTCGTTGAAGCCGCCGAACTGGAACTGGAAGATGTAGCGCACCAGCAGGCCGAGGCCGATGCTGATCACCAGCATGGCGATGAGCCCCGTGCCCCGGTTGCGCAGCGGCCGCCAGAAGAACCGGTCGATGCCGAAGCCCATCCCGATCGAGATGAGGATGGCGATGATGGCCGACCAGATGAACGGCCAGTGCCAGGTCACGTTGAACACCCAGGCCACGATGGCCCCGAAGGTGACCATCTCGCCGTGGGCGAAGTTCGTGAGCCCGGTCGTGCCGAAGATGAGCGACAGGCCGATGGCGCACATGGCGATGATCAGGCCGAAGCGGACGCCCTCGACCGCCAGCCGCAGGAACCGGTCGAAGAAGCTGCTGCCGCTGCGCCCGCCGCCCTCACCGCTCTGGAGCGGGTAGAGCAGGTTGCGGGTCTGGCCGGTGCTCATGTCGAAGCTGAGCGTCAGCCGCTCCTTGTCCTTCAGCGAGATGCCGTCGGGCAGCGTGTCGGGGTCGATGGTCGCGGTGTACGAACCGGGCCCGGGCAGCGCGACCTGGAACACGCCCTCGTCGTCGGTCGTGACGGTGGCGATCTCGTTGCCCTGGGCGTCGTCGATCCTGACCTCGACGTCCTCGACGAGCACCTTCTCGTCGTTCTCGTCGGTGTAGAACATCGTGCCCCGCACCGACTCCCCCGTCGGCGACGGCTGGCCCGCGAGCGTGGTCTCCGTGGTGCCACCGGGCGCGGTGGTCGTCGTCGTCGGTGACCCCTGCGCCCCCGCCGCGGCCGCTGTGCCCAGCACCAAGGCCACGAGCAGCGCCCCCAGCGCCACCACCTTGTTCGTCATGCACACTCCCATTCGATGGCTGGCGGGGGATTGTAGGGGCGCGCGTCAAGCGGGGTGGACGATCCTGCCCTCAGATGCCAGAAGCGGCCAGCACCTCGTCGAGCGTGCCCACCATCCCGGTCAGGAACCGCCCGAACTCTGCGTACCGGGACGACGCCTGGTCGTAGCGCATGGTGTAGACGCAGGCCTTGAGATCGTCGGGATGGACCCCGAAGAGGGTGACGCCCCACTCGTAGTCGTCGAGCCCGGTCGAGCCCGTGACCAGCTGCAGGACGCGGCCGGCGAAGGTTCGCCCGGTGCCCCCGTGGCCGAACATGAGCTGCTCGCGCTCCTCGTAGGGCAGCTCGTACCAGTTGTGGACCTCGCCCCGGCGCTTGGACATCGGGTAGAAGCAGAACGCGGTCTTCCCCTCCGGCGGCAGCTGCGGGTAGAGCCGGATGTTCTTGCGCTCCTCGGGCATGCCCTCGGCGTACTCGGACACCTCCGTGAGCGACACGTAGCTGTCCACGAGGTCGAGGCCCGCGGCGGTCACGGCGGACTGGAACCGGCGGAGGCGCCACAGGTCCGGCCCGAGGGCCACGAACCCGAGGTCGGCCTTGTGGCCCACGATGGACACGGGCACGACCTGGTGGCCGTCGCCCTCGAGGTCCTTGACCGCGGCCGCGATCTCCGCCCCGTCGGCCAGCGGCGTGGCCAGCAGGAACAGGTGGAGCACGTTCCAGCCGACGGTGGGCGAGAGTGGTCCGGTCATGGGCCGAAGGCTACTGCCCGGCCCGCGTGCCAGACTCGGCCCGATGCGTGGGAAGACAGTGATGGCAGCGACGTGCGTCCCGGTCCTCATCGCGGCGCTGGGGTGCGGCGCGTCCAGGCCGACCACCGAGGACGCGGCGGAGGCCGAGACGGCCGACCGGGTCTGCGACATGCTGCGCGGCTGGTACAACGACCTGTCGACCAGCGTGAACGCCACGATGGAGACCATCACCGACCAGGACGACCCGACGACCGCCAACGGGATCCTGCTGAACGGTTGGGACGACCTGCTCACGCTGTCGCAGGCCCACGAGCAGCAGGCCGCCGAGCTCACGCTGCCCTACAGCGCGGACCGCGCCCGCCTCCTGGCCGACCTCCAGGACGGCGCGGCCGCCGCCACCGACCGCCTGGAGTCCGAGCGCACCGACATCGAGAACGCGGCTCCGATCACCGTCGACCAGCAGGGTGGGACCCTGGCCGGTGCCGAGCTGGCCATCGAGGGCGCCCGCGCCCTGTTCGAGCCGCCCGTCGAGGACTACGGCAACGCCGCGCTGCTCCAGGCGTTCGCCGACAACGACGGCTGCGACCACGTGGTCCAGACGAACTAGGCGGGCTCGACCGTGACGATGGCGTTGTAGTCGGGGACCTTGGACGTCGGCTCGAGGTGATCCGGGCCGGCGGCGATGAGGACGTTGCCCTCGGGCCAGTGGACCTGGAGCGTGCGGGCCGGGAGCCGGGCCGGGGTGACCGTGCCCACGAACGTGCCGGTGGCGGAGCGCAGGACGACCCGGTCGCCGTCCTCCAGGCCGAGCGCCTCGGCGTCGGCGGGGTCCATGAGCACCGCGTCGCGGCCCGCGCCGGTGAGGGGGTCGACCTCGCCCTGGACCATCGAGTTGAACTGCTTGCCCCGGCGGGTGGTGACCACGAAGGCACCCTCGGGGACGTCGGGCTCGGGCGGGACGAGGGCGCTGAAGCGGCCCCGGCCGGAGGGCGTCGGGAACTCCCCGCCGGCGCACAGGTGGCGCCCGCCCCACTGGACCTGGTCGCCCACCTCGGCCAGCGTCTCGATCCCGGCGTAGAGCGGCACGACCCGGGCGATCTCGGCCCGGAGGTCGGCGTTGGTGGGCCACGAGAACCCGGCGCGTAGCTCGGGGCGCGTGCGGTTGACCACGTCGGCGAAGAGGCGCCACTCGCTGCGGGCCTCCCCCACCCGTCGGGGCAGCTCGGGGCTGAAGATGATGCGGCGCTCGGTCGTGGTCTCGGTGCCCCCGCCCTCCTGCTCGTAGCGGGTCGCCACCGGGAGGAGGACCACGTCGTCGCCCTCCACCAGCATCTGGCGGGTCACGACCACGTCCTGGTGGACCCGCAGCGGGACCCGGCCCAGCGCGGCCTGCACCGCGTGCGGGTCCGGCAGCACGTCGATGAAGTTGCCGCCCGACATCCACAGCACGTCGAGGTCGCCCCGGCCCGCGGCCTGCACCATCTCCGGGGCGGTGAGCCCGGGCCGGTCGGGCACCGGGAAGCCCCACACCTCGGCCAGCGCGGCCGCGTGCTCGGGATCGACCGGGGCGCCGCCCGGCAGCGCGGTGGCGTAGGCGCCCATCTCGGCGCCGCCCTGCACCCCCGAGTGGCCCCGGATCGGCATGAGCCCGACGCCGTCACGGCCGACGCTCCCCTGGGCCAGGGCCAGGTTGACGATGGCCCGCACCGTGTCGGCGGCGCCGGTGTGCTGGGTGATGCCCATCGACCAGGTGTGGATCGCCCCGCCCGCCCGGACCAGCTCGTCCACGAAGGCGTCGACCACCTCGGCGCCGACCCCGGCCTGCGCCAGCAGGTCGTCCAGCGACTGCCCGTCGAGCGCGGCCGCCACCTCGTCGAAGCCCTCGGTGTGCTCGGCCACGAACGCCTTGTCCACCGCCCCGCGGGAAAGGAGCACCTTGAGCGTGGCGTTGGCCAGCGCCACGTCCGCCCCGGGCCGCACCGGCACGTGCAGGTCGCACATCTTGGTGCCGAACAGCGCCGACTCGACGTTCGACGGCACCCAGTAGCGCTCCAGACCCGGCTCCAGGTAGGGGTTGACGACCACGACCCGGCAGCCCCGCTTGCGTGCCAGGTACAGGTACTTCATGAACACCGGCTGGTTGTTGGCCGGGTTGGCGCCCCACAGGACCACCAGCGGCGCCTCGATCACGTCCTGGAACGAGCAGGTGGTGGCGGCCACGCCGACGGTCTGGCGCAGCCCGACCGTCGAGGGGGCGTGGCACACCCGGGCGGCGGAGTCGATGCCGGCGATCCCCAGCGCCCGGGCCGCCTTGGCCGCCACGTAGTACGTCTCGTTGGTGAGGCCCCGGCTGGTCAGGTAGAGCGCCACCCGCTCGGGATCCGCCTCCCGCAGCCCGGCCGCCAGCACGGCCAGCGCCTCGTCCCATGACACCCGCCGGAACCCCGGCTCGCCCCGGCGGCGGCGCATCGGGTGGCCCAGGCGCCCCAGCGCCCGCAGCTGCGCCCCGCTGCGCTTGGCCAGCGGGGCCAGGTCGGCCAGGAGCAGCGGATCGACGGGGTCGGCGGTGTTGATCTCGAGCAGGTTGAGCCGGGTGGTGCAGAGGTGGACGCCCTCGATGGTCCAGTCGTGGAGGCCGGCGACGCCCAGCGCGCAGCCGTCGCACGCCCCCTTGGTCAGGACCTCCCAGGCGTAGACCGGATGGGCCCGGTTGGCCCAGGCCACGCGGGCCATGTCCCGGTAGTGGTTGGGCTTCTGCTCCCCCACGCCGTTGGGCCGCCAGCCCGCCCACAGGCGTGGGTTCCAGCCCCCGAACTGCTCGCGCAGGCTCATGTCAGGCCTCCACCGGGGTGTACACGTTGAAGCGGCCGCCGCGGGCGAAGCCGCACAGCGTCATCCCCGCCAGCTGCGCCGCGGACACCGCCAGGGACGACGGCGCGCTGACGGCGATCACCGTGCCGATCCCGGCGGCCCACGCCTTCTGGACGATCTCGAAGCTGGCCCGCCCGCTCACGTACAGGCCCAGCTCGCCGGCGGGCAGGCGGCCGTCCAGCAGCAGGCGCCCCACCACCTTGTCGACCGCGTTGTGGCGGCCGATGTCCTCGCGGGCCAGCACCGGCCGGCCGTTCCGGTCGAACGCCACCGCCGCGTGCACGGCGCCGGTCGCCTCGAACAGCTCGGCCTCGGCGGCCATGGCGTCGGGCACCCCGGCCAGCACGTCGAGCCCGAAGGGCGGCACGGCCGGCAGCGGGTGCAGCCGCTCGGTCAGCTCGTCGATGGCGGCGGTGCCACACATCCCGCAGGCGGACGTGGTGGCGGTGAGCCGGGGCCGGGGCGGCGGCGCCTGGCCGCCGGTGTCCACGCTGACCACGTTGAACTCGCTCTCGACCGCCGAGCCGGTCCCGCAGTAGCGGCAGCGCAGGACCGGCGCGCCGTCCAGCAGGCCGTCGCTGTGGCACAGCCCGGCCGCCAGCTCGAAGTCGTGGCCGGGCGTGCGCATCGTGGTGGCCACCAGGACGCCGTCCAGGTGGATCTCCAGCGGCTCCTCGACGATCAGCCGGTCGGGGTGGCGCCGCAGGCCGGTCCCGTCGTAGCGGTGCGTGAGCACCCGGGCGGTGCGTCCCCGTGACACGGGACCGAGGGTACCTGCGTTCCCCGTCAGTCCTCCCGGGGCACCACCTTCAGCGGGTGCAGCACCGGGGCGTCGACCGGGCCCTCCACCCGGTAGGCGGTGAGCTTGTTGCGCCCCTCCCGCAGGGCGTCGGGCCACAGCAGGGCGTGGACGAGCGCGACGCCGTACGGCGTCCCCGTGGCCGGCACGACGGCCGCCACGGTGCCGTTGACGGCGATGGCGACGGGCTCGTCCGCCTTGACCGGCGACTTCGCCGCCACCTCGAGGGGCGGCAGGTCGAGGTCGACGTCGCGCCACTGGTCCAGCCCCTGGACCTCGACCTGGGTGTCCTCGGGCTCGCCCAGCTCGGCCTCGTCGACCTCGGTGCCGACGAGGCCGCCGTAGCGGGTGTGCCGCCACACGGCATCCGGGCCGGTGGCCTCGACCGGATCGGCGCGCAGCACCCTGGCGAAGCCCGCCTCGCCGTCCACGTGCACCACGTCCTCCCCGGCCTCGGGACGGAGGCGGGCCAGGTTCCAGTCGACCACCCACTTGTCGGCGGGGTCGCGATCGGCGGTCTGCGCCGGCTGGCCGTCGACGGGCCAGGGCAGCTCGTCCAGGCCGATCTCGGCGCCGATCGTGGGCAGCACGTCGGTCGTGTTCGTGTTGCGGTCGTCGATCCGGCCCTCGGTCTGCCCCGGGGACTTCACGATGAGCGGCGTCCACATGATCTGGTCGACGTTGGCCGGGTCCAGGGCCCGCCACGGGGCGTCCTTCGT
>DATBGF010000449.1:0-2650 GCA_036558145.1 Acidimicrobiales bacterium | reverse complement strand
GGCCCAGCGGCGCCGGCCGTAGCGCTTGCCGAGGCCGGTCGTCTCGATGGCGGCGGTCACGCTACGCCCTCCCCGGCCGAGCCACGAAAGGTGGTCTGGAACAGGGCGTCGATGCTGTCGTCGTCCAGGCCCGCCCGCCGGGCGTCGGCCAGCCAGCGGACCAGTGCGGTGCGCAGCGTCCGGTGGGCCGCCAGGGATCCGTCGGCCAGGCTGCGGGTGATGAACGTGCCCCGGCCCGGCCGGCCGGAGGCCAGGCCCTCGTGCTCCAGCTCGCGGTAGGCCTTGAGCACGGTGTTGGGGTTGATCGCCACCTGGGCGACGACCTCTTTGACCGTGGGGAGCTGGTCGCCTTCCCGCAGCAGCCCGAGGCGCAGGGCCTGGCGGACCTGCTGGACGATCTGCTGGTAGGGCGCCACCCCGGACTTGCCGTCGATCCGGAAGTCGATCATCTGACACCAGTCATCTAACACTCCAATTAACTAGGACCATAGATAAACTCTGGCACGACGAAACCCGCTCTGCAAGCGTCATCGGCTCATGGCAGGACCGGGGGAGCAGCAGCTGCGGGTGATCCAGTGGGCGACCGGGTCCGTGGGGAGCGCCGCGATCGCCGCCGTGCTCGATCGGCCGGACCTCGACCTGGTGGGCTGCTGGGTCCACTCCCCGGACAAGGACGGCGTCGACGCCGGCACGCTGGCCGGGCTCCCGCCGGTGGGGGTGGCCGCCACCAGCGACGTCGACACGCTGCTGGCGCTCGACGCCGACTGCGTGCTCTACAGCCCGCTGTTCGCCGACGCCGCGGTCGTGGAGCGCATCCTGGCCTCGGGCAAGAACGTGGTGACGCCGCTCGGCTGGTTCTACCCACCCGCCGGCCAGCGGGACCGGCTCGACCCGGTGTGCCGGGCCGCGAGCGTCACGCTGCACGGCACCGGCATCCATCCCGGCGGCATCACGGAGCGCTTCCCGCTCGTGCTCTCCGCCCTGTCCGGTTCGGTGACGCACGTGCGGGCCGAGGAGTTCTCCGACATCCGCACCTACGGCGCGCCGGACGTGATCCGGGACTGGATGCTGTTCGGCGCCACCCCCGAGCACGCCCGGACCAGCGTGATGGCCGACGCCCTCGGCGCCGGGTTCCGCCAGTCGGTGTGGATGCTGGCCGCCGAGCTGGGCTTCGATCTCGACCCCGACCTGCGGACCACGCACGAGACCGCGGTGGCCACCGCGCCGATCGACTCGCCCATCGGGCCCATCGCCCCCGGGCGGGTGGCGGCCCAGCGGTTCCGCTGGGAGGGCCTGGTCGACGGCGAGGCGGTGATCACCGCCGCGGTCAACTGGCTGATGGGGGAGGACGACCTCGATCCTGCGTGGGCCTTCGGTCCCGGGGGCGAGCGCTTCGAGATCGAGATCACGGGCGACCCCGGCACGCTGGTCACGTTCAAGGGCCTGCACCCCGCCACGGTCGAGGCGGGCCTGGCCCGCAACCCCGGCATCGTGGCCACCGCCATGCACTGCGTGAACGCCATCCCCTACGTCTGCGCCGCCCCGGCGGGCATCCTCACGTACCTGGACCTCCCGCCGGTCGCCGGCCGGGCCGCCCCGGCGCTGCGGCGGGGTCGCCGGCGATGAGCGCCGAGTCCCTCGCCGAGGTGCCGGGCGGCCTGCGGGCGATCGACCGGATGCTGCTCGGGCTGGAGCCAGACCCGTCCGAGGCGGGCACCCTCTGGTTCGACCTGTCTCCCCACCTGTGCCGCACCGACGGCCGGTTCTACGGCGGCGCGGCCCTGGCCGTCGCGCTGGCGGCGGGCGAGGCCGTGACGGGCCGGGCCGCGCTGTGGTCGTCCTGCCAGCTGGTGGCCACGGCCACCCAGGGCGAGCGGGTGCGGGTCGAGACCCTGGTGGTGGCGTCGGGTCGCTCCGTCGACCAGGTCCAGGTCCGGGGCAGCGTGGGGGACCGCCTGCTGTTCACCGCCCTGGGCAGCACGGCCACGCCCCGGCCCGACGGCCTGTCCGGCACCGGCCCGGTGATGCCCCGGGTGCCGGCGCCCGAAGCGTGCGCCGACTGGCGCGGGCCGGGCAACGTCGACTGGGCCAGCGTCCCGGACACCGGGCACCACCGGGTGGTCGAGTACCGGGCCGCACCGCTGCCGGGGGCGACGCCGGACCGGCCCGGCCACCTGGCCCTGTGGACCCGCCTGCGCGGTGACTTGGCCGCGGCCCGCCCGAGTCTGAGCCCGGCGGTGCTGGGATTCATGGCCGACCTGGTCCCGCTGGCCATCTGCCGGGCGTGCGGGGTCGACGGCGCCGGCACGAGCCTGGACAACTCGCTGAGGGTCGGCGAGCCGGGCGAGAGCGACTGGGTGCTGCTGGAGCTGGACGGCCACAGCGCGGTGGGCGGCTACGGCCACGGCCACGTCCACTGCTGGTCCCAGGACGGCCGCCTGCTCGCCACCGGGACCCAGTCCGCCCGGCTGGCCACCGCGGCCGAGATGGCCGCCCGCCTCGCCCGCTAGCGGCGGCGGTCGCTGAGCCGCGCCCGGCTGGCCACGGCGGCCGAGATGGCTGCCCGCCCGACGCGCTAGTTGCGGCGATCGCTGAGCCGCGCCCAGCTGCGGGCCCAGCGGTCGAGCGGCTCGATGGCGGCGCCCAGCGA
>DATBGF010000448.1:0-6974 GCA_036558145.1 Acidimicrobiales bacterium | reverse complement strand
CGGACGCCCCGGGCGTAGCGCCCGTGCAGCGGCATGTCCTGCCACAGCAGCAGGCCGGACTCGTCCGCCGCGTCGTACAGCTCGGGCCGGGCCACGTGGCCCTGCACCCGCAGCAGGTCGAGCCCCGCGGCCCGCGCCCGCTCGACGTCGGCCCGCACGTCCGCCGCCCCGGCCTCGGCCAGCGCGGTCCGCGTCGGGCCGTGCGCCGCCCCCTTCAGGAACAGCCGCTCGCCGTTCACCGAGAACACCCAGGCCCGCAGGGACACCGAGCGCAGCCCGACGCGGACCCGCCGCTCGTCGCTGAGCTCACTCCCGCCCTCGTCGCTGTCGCTATCGCCGTCGGGGCCGGTGGTGACGGCGATCCGCAGGTCGTGGAGCGTGGGATCGCCCAGCGCGTGGGGCCACCACAGCTCGGGCCGCTCGACGACGACGGTCCAGGCCACCTCGTTGCTCCCGGCCGCCAGGGGCTGGTCGACCTCGTGGTCGACCGCCCCGACCTCGGTGCGCAGCCGCACCCGCCGGGCCCGGTCGCTGTCGAGCACCGCCCGCAGGCCGAGGACCGCCCGCACGGGCGAGGCCTCGCGGCACTGCACCCGGAGCGAGGCGATCCGCACCGGCCCGGACTCGCACATCCACACGCGCCGCCAGATGCCCCCGGGGTTGGACGCAGGATCGACGTGGTCGCTCGCCTGGAACACGCCGGTGAGGTTCCGCCGGGCGTCGGGATCGGGCTCGGGGCTGCACGCCACCTCGGCCGCCAGCACGTGCTCGGATCGGTCCCGCAGGTGGTCGGTGACCTCGAAGGAATGGGGCAGGAAGTACCCCTCGGTGTCGCCCAGGTACTGCCCGTCGAGCCACACGTCGCCCTGGTAGAAGACCCCGTCGAACGTCAGCCATGCCCGCCGGCCCACCGCCGGCGCCGCCGCCTCGAAGCCGCACCGGTACAGCAACGGCCCGTCGGCCGCGGCGAACGCCGGCACCGACCGCCAGTGCCCCGGCACGACCACGTCCTCCCACGCCCCGTCGTCGAACCCCGCCTCGGTGTAAGCCCGCCTGAGGGTGTCGTCGGCCGCCGCCGCCCGCCACCCCTCACCCAGCTCGACGGGACCCTCCTGTTCCATGCTGCGCGGCAGAGTACCCAGATCACAGGGAACCTCGGACGTAGCGGCTGGCGAGGTAGGCGTCGACCCACCGCCGCGAGCTGCGCCACTGGCCGTCGGGGCCCCGGGTCGCCTGGAGCCGGCCGCGGATGGCCGCCGTCCGCAGCGCGTCCGCCGTGATGCCCGCATGCGCGAGCGCGGCCAGGGGGACCAGGCGGGCCGGTCCCGCGACCGCGGGGACGACGAAGCGATACAGGTTGTCGAGGATCGATCGGGCGAGGAGCTCCCCGAGCGCGCCCGGGTCGCCGTCGTCCGCCCGCCGCAGTGCTTGCAGGTAGGTGTTCCGGTCCCGCTTGTACACGACCACCGGCGGATAGCCGAGCCGGACCAGCAGCAGGTTCATGACGAGGCGGCCGGTGCGGCCGTTGCCGTCCAGGAACGGATGTGTCCGCTCGAACGCGGCGTGGAGCTGGGCGAGGCGCTCCGGGAACCGCGCGGCCCGCGGCCGGAGCAGGTTGACCTCGTCGAGCCATGCGTCGATCTCCGCGGGCACCAGCACCCAGCTCGGCGGGCGCATCCCGCCGGGGAAGGGCTCGATGTCGTGCCGGCGGAAGCTGCCTGGCGCCTCCTCCGGTGTGGCGCCGGGGTCCGGCGCGACATCCCACACCGGGGTCATGGCCATCTGGTGCACGTTGCGCAGCTCGGTCAGCGTGAGCAGGCCCCGGTCGGTGCTGGCCTGCTGCGTGCTGGCCTGGTGGTAGACCCAGTCCGCCGCGTCGGCGTAGCCCTTCACCTCCATGTACTCGGCAAGGGCCTTGTCGCCCACAGCCCGTCCTTCGGCCAGGAGCGCTTCGACCTGCTTGAGGACCAGGGTGTTGCCCTCGAGGGCGGTCGAGTGGTGCGCCTCCTCGTACCAGATGTTCCGCCAGATGTCGGTGGCCTCCAGCGGGTCGGGCAGCCCGCCGAGCCGCTGCCAGAGCTCGGCGATCTGTCCGTCGAGGCGCTGATAGACGACGTCGCGGGACGGCCTTCCCCGCCTCGGTGGCGAAAAGTGTTCGGACATGACCAAACGAATTGTACCGAATACTTAGGACCAAGTTGCGCGGGTCAGGGCACATTGAATTGAACCGAACACTTTGGCCAGGGAACCCAGGCCGTGTGAGCGGTGTAGGTGGGGTGGGGGGAGAGGTGCTCGCCCCGGGAGGGACACGGCCATGGGTGTGCGTGCGTTGGCGAAGGTCCTGGGGACCGCGGTGGGCGGGCTCGGCTTGGTGGTGGCGGTGGCCGGGCCGGCGGCGGCGAAGGGGCCGACCGGGGTGACGATCGGGTATCCCGGCGGTGGTCCGCCGGTGGACCTCGGGGGCGACGGGCCGAGCTCCCAGATCGGGCCGCTGACCGAGCAGCTGGGGCTGTGGTCCGCGCTCGGGGACATCGAGGTCGCGCCGCTGGCCGCCGAGCCGCCCTCGGAGCCGGTGGGGGAGCCGTACACCGTCCGCTGGACCATGTACCACGGCGGGACCGTCGACGGGGCGCTCGTCATCACCCAGCGGCTGTACCTGGACCCCGACGGCGGTGGGCTCGTCTACACCGAGGCGGGCCAGGACGCGGGCCCGTACGCCGAGGACGGGACGCGGGGCGGCTGGTTCCAGGCCCCGGCGAGCCTGTCGAGGACGCTGACGGCCGCGGGGTTCGACCCGGCGGCACCGCCGCCCGCCGGCCCGGCCGCGGCGGCGGGGGACGAGGCCGCGCCTGACCAGGGGAGCGGGCGACCGTGGCTGGCGCCCGTCGGGCTGGCGGCCGCGGCTGCCGTCGGGGCGAGCGCCGTCGGGGCGGCCGGGGTCGCCGTGCGGCGCGGGCGGCGAGAGCGGGATGCGGCGCCTGCCGCAGGTTGACACCATCTCGTGGTGGTGGGCCGGCCACCTCAGGACGACGAGCTCGTGGAACGGGCACAGGAGGGTGACGTGGATGCCTACGCCGCCCTCCTCGGCCTGCACCAGGACGCGGCCCGCCGCCTGGCGGCCGTGCTCGGGACCGCGGGTGACGCCGACGAGGTCGTGCAGGACGCGTTCGTCAAGGCGTGGTACGGCCTGGCGAGCTTCCGCCGGGACGCACCGTTCCGGCCCTGGTTGCTGCGCATCGTGGCCAACGAGGCCCGCAACCGGCGCCGGGCCGCCGGGCGCCGGGCGGGCCACGAGCTGCGCTTCGCCACCGACCGCGCCGTGGCCCCGGGGGAGGCGGCCCCCTCGCCCGAGGCCGCGGTGCTCGTGACCGAGGCCCGCCGCTCGGTGGCCGCCGCGCTGGCCGCGCTCCCGGACGGCCTGCGTGACGCCGTCGCCTGCCGCCACCTGCTGGGGCTGGACGAGAAGGAGACCGCCGCGGTGCTGGGCGTGCCCCGGGGGACGGTCAAGTCCCGCACCGCCCGGGGCCTGCGCCGCCTCGAGAAGGTGCTGGCAGGAGGCCACGATGGCTGAGCGCCACGCCGAGCTGATCCTGGCCCTCCGGGACCTGGGCGCGGGCCTGGACCTGGCCCCGGCCGCTGACCCCGCGGCTGCGGCAGTGGCCCGCATCCGTGCCGGCACCGGGGCCGGGGCCGAAGCGCCGGAGGCGGCCCCCGGTCGTCCGGAACGCCGGCGGGTGGCGCTCGTGGCGCTGGCCGTGGCCGCGGTCGTCGTGCTGGTGGTGACGGCGCTGCCCGGCCCCCGGGCCGCGCTCGCGAGGCTGCTGGGGATCGGCGGCGTCCAGGTCACCAGCGGCGCCGAGCTCGACCCCGACCTCGACCGCGCGTTCGAGCTCGGCGACCCGATCGAGGTGGACGAGGGCATCGACCGGTTCCCCGGCGACGTGGACGCCCTGGTCGACGAGCTGGGCCGCCCGACCCAGGCCGGGACCGGCCGTCCCGAGGGGGCCGTCTCGCTGGTGTGGCCGGCGTCTGACCGCCTGCCGGCCCTGGGCGACACCGGCGCCGGCGTGGTCCTCACCGCCTTCCCCACTGCCGAGACGCCCGAGATCCTCAAGCGGTCGACCACCGAGGGATCGATCGACCCGGTGGACGTGGGCGACCACCAGGGGATGTGGGTGTCCGGGCCCCACGAGATGGCCTTCACCACCCCCGACGGCGAGCCCGTCGGCGCCCGCCTGGCCGGCCACACCCTGGTGTGGACCGCCGGCCACACCACCTACCGGCTGGAATCCGAGCTGACCCGCTCGCAGGCCGCCGAGCTCGCCGCCCGCCTCATGTGACCGCCACAGCGCCCGGCCGGCCTGCCGCGCCGCGCTGTCCCCGGGGTAGCTTGGCCCGCATGCCCGACACGATCCGCCCCGCCACCCTGGGAGAGCTCCGCGCGTCCGGGTGGCGCTCGGTGCCGGTGAAGGACGAGATCCGCCGCAACGCCGTCGCCCGCATCGCCGCCGGGGAGCAGCTCATCGGCTCGGTCATCGGCTACGACGAGACCGTCCTGCCCCAGCTGGAGAACGCCGTGCTCGCCGGGCACGACATCATCTTCCTGGGGGAGCGGGGCCAGGCCAAGACCCGCATGATCCGCTCGCTGGTCGACCTGCTCGACGAGTGGCTGCCCATCGTGGCCGGGAGCGAGATCAACGACGACCCCTACCACCCGGTGTCCCGCCACGCCCGTGACCTGATCGACACCCACGGCGACGAGACGCCCATCGCCTGGGTCCACCGTGACTCGCGCTTCGGCGAGAAGCTGGCCACGCCGGACACGTGCATCGCGGACCTGATCGGCGAGGTCGACCCCATCAAGGTGGCGGAGGGCCGCTACCTGTCGGACGAGCTCACCATCCACTACGGCCTGGTGCCCCGCACCAACCGGGGCATCTTCGCCATCAACGAGCTGCCCGACCTGGCCGAGCGCATCCAGGTGGGCCTGCTCAACGTGCTGGAGGAGCGGGACGTCCAGGTGCGGGGCTACAAGATCCGCCTGCCCCTCGACGTGCTGCTGGTGGCCTCGGCCAACCCCGAGGACTACACCAACCGCGGCCGCATCATCACCCCCCTGAAGGACCGGTTCGGCAGCCAGATCCGCACCCACTACCCCCTCGACGTCGACACCGAGGTGGCCATCGCCCGCCAGGAGGCCCGGCCCTTCGAGGTCGAGGGCGTGCGCGTGACCGTGCCGGAGTACATGACCGACATCGTCGCGACCCTCAGCCACCTGGCCCGGGAGAGCGCCCACATCAACCAGCGGTCGGGCGTGTCGGTGCGGCTCACCGTGTCCAACAACGAGGTCCTGGTGGCGAACGCCATCCGCCGGGCGCTGCACCACGGCGAGCGCGACGTCAGCCCCCGCGTCAGCGACCTCGACGCCCTCGCGGCGTCGACGATGGGCAAGGTCGAGATCGAGTCGCTCGACGACGGGCGCGACGAGCAGATCGCCGAGCACCTCGTCCGGGCCGCCACGCTGACCGTGTTCAAGTCGACGGTCGACCCCGGCGGCCTGCGCGACATCGTCGTGGCGTTCGACGAGGGCCGGGTCGTGCACACCGGCGAGGACGTCAACTCGGCCGACCTCGCCCGGCTGGTCGAGGACGTCCCAGCGCTGCGCGAGCCGGTCGCGTCCCTGGCCGGGGGCGACGAGAGCCCGGCGGTGGTCGCCAGCGCCGTCGAGCTGATCCTCGAAGGCCTGCACCTGTCGAAGCGCCTCAACAAGGACGGCGTCGACGGGCGGGCGACCTACCGCTCGCGGTCCTGACGGGTCGGGCGCGCCCGGGTCAGCCGCCGGGCGGTCCGCCGAGCAGCCCGCCGGCGACGATCGCCTTGCTCAGCGGCCGCACGATCGCCCGGAGCCGGGCCGCGCCGTCCTCGCCGAGCGTGCGCCACGGGGCCATGGCCCGCTCGTCGGTGATGCGTTCGACGCGGGCGCGGACCTCTGCGCCGGCCGGGGTGAGCGCACCCGCGGCGTCGAGCAGCCCGCGGGAGCGGAGCCGCTCGGACGCGTCCGCCCACGCCGGCTCGTCCCACCCCCGGGTGCGCCGCAGCACCTCGGCGGGCACGGGTGCCACCGGGTCGGCGGCGTGGGTCACCAGCGCCTCGCACCCGTCGATGCCCTCGCTGACCAGGGCGGCCACGTGGCCGTCGCCCCGGAACTCGCGCACGAGCGTCGCGCCGTGCCACAGCGCGAGGTGGGGCCGGTCGGGCCACGGCAGGTCGGCGTGCCCGGCGAACAGCGGCCGGCCCTCGGGCGGGCAGGCCTCGCAGGCGCGGCGCACCAGCGCGGCCGCCTCGGCCACCTCGTCGGTCGCCAGCGCGTCGGCGCCGACGGCGTCGTGCAGGGCCCGGTCGGCGGCCTCGAGCCGGGCCGCCACGAGGGCGGTGGGCGTCGTCGCCTCCCAGGCGGCGGGGATGCCCTGGCGCACGAGGTACGGGGCGAAGTTGTAGAAGGTCGCGATGACGACGCCGGCCGAGACCCGTCCCATCGGGGCCGCTCGCGAGGCGAAGTACCCCGCCCGGCCGGTCACGCCGAGGTCGGCGTAGGCGGCCGTCGCGTGGGGCGTGAAGTACACGAGGCCGTGGTACGGCTCCAGCGTGCGCCACATCTTGCGGGCGACGACGGGGTCGACGGAGGTCACGATCGGGGAACGTAGCCGTCGCCGACGTCACCGTGGTCACCTCTGCGGCGGCGCCGGCGCCACAGGTTCCGTAAAGCATCGGGGTGTACAAGTCGCAGTGCGGACGACGACCCGGGGCATCCCGGGAGGAGGCGGGACGGATGCGGGTGACCGCTGACGGGGTGATGCTCGCCGGACGGGTCGACGGGCGGCCGCGCCACGGCGCGGGGTCGGTCATCCGGCGGGCGTCCGCGGTCGGCGCCATCGCTGCGGGGGTCGTCCTCGCGGGTGGCGCCGGCGCGGACG
>DATBGF010000447.1:0-6094 GCA_036558145.1 Acidimicrobiales bacterium | reverse complement strand
GGGTCCCGACGCCCTCGAGCGCGCCGAGCGGCTGGTGGCGGCCGGGGTCGACGTGCTGGTGGTCGACACCGCCCACGGCCACAGCCTCTCGGTCCTCGACGTGGTCAAGCAGATCAAGGGCGCGTTCGAGGTCGAGGTCATCGCCGGCAACGTCGCCACGGCCGAGGCGGTCGACGCCCTGGCCGGGGTGGGCGCCGACGCCGTCAAGCTGGGCGTGGGCCCGGGCTCCATCTGCACCACCCGCGTGGTGGCAGGCGTGGGCGTGCCCCAGCTCACCGCCATCTGCGACGGGGCCGAGGCCGCCGCCCGCCACGGCGTGACGCTGGTGGCCGACGGCGGCATCCAGTTCTCGGGCGACATCGCCAAGGCGATCGCCGCCGGGGCCCACTCGGTCATGCTCGGCAGCCTGCTGGCCGGGGTGGACGAGTCACCGGGCGAGGTCGTGCTCCACCAGGGCGAGCGCTACAAGGAGTACCGGGGCATGGGCTCGATGGGGGCCATGAAGTCCCGCTCGTACTCCAAGGACCGCTACTTCCAGGGCGAGATCGTCGACACCGACAAGCTGGTCCCCGAGGGCATCGAGGGCCGGGTGGCCTACAAGGGCCCGGTCGGCAACGTGATCTACCAGCTCATCGGCGGCCTGCGGGCGGCCATGGGCTACGTGGGCGCGGCCACGGTGGCCGACATGCAGGCCCACGCCCGCTTCGTGCGCATCACCAACGCGGGCCTGCGGGAGTCGCACCCGCACGACATCACGATCACGAAGGAAGCGCCGAACTACGGGCGCTGGTGATCCCGGCCAGGAACTCCTCCCAGGTGCGGCGGCCGACGGCCCGATCGGGGGCCAGGACGGCGCCGTCGCGCACGGCCCGGGCGGCCTGACCCGGTAGCGGCAGCGGCACGAGCAGGCGGTGCTTGCCGGCCGCCTCCAGGTAGCTGCGGACCAGGTCGGCCAGCGTGTACACCTTTGGCCCTGCCATGTCCGGCACCGGGCCCGAGGGCGTGTCGAGCGCCGCCTCGACCAGGCGGTCCGCCACCTCGCCGCTGTCCACCGGCTGGAACCGGAACCCGGACGGCACCGGGATCACCGGCAGCTTGGCCATGCCGCTCGCCACCTTGAGCACCAGGTCGTGGAACTGGCTGGCGCGCAGCGTCGTCCACGGCAGGCCGGACTCGGCGATCACCCGCTCGGCCGCGTACTTGGCGCCGAAGTAGCCGAACATCGTCCGGTCGACGCGCCCGTCCTGGGGCACGCGGTCGGCGCCCACGACGGACACGTACACGACGTGCGGCGTGCCGGACCGGGAGGCCGCGGCCACCAGGTGGCGGGCCTTGTCCTCGTCGCCCTTGGAGCTGCCGGCCAGGTGCAGGATCACCCGGGCGCCGGCCACCGCCGCGTCGATCCCCTTGCCGGTGGCCAGGTCACCGGTGACGTACTCGATGCCCTGGTCCGGGGCGTCTTCGTGGGCGCGGCGACTCAGGACCCGCACGGCGAGCCCGGTCCCGCGCAGCCGGTCGAGGACGTGGCGGCCCAGCGTGCCGGTGCCGCCCGTGACCAGGATGGGGGAGGTCTGGGTCGGTGTCATGCCTCGTAGACACCGCCCGGGGGGAGTTTGTGACAGCTAGGGGTGGTCGAGGTCGCCGCGCCCGAGCGTCCCGGTGGCGATCCCCAGCAGCTGGCGGAGCAGGGCGGCGGTGGCGCCCCACACGGTGTCGCCGACCAGCTCGAAGAACGTGATGGGCTGCACCCGGCCTCCGGGGAAGGTCCAGACCTCTTCCCGGAACACGTCGGGGTCGGCCAGCTCGGCCAGCGGCACGTGCAGCACCGCCTCGACCTCGTGGGGGTTGGGCTCGGTGGCGGGCCGGCCGGCGAGCACGCCCACGAAGGGGGCGATGAACGATCCGCTGGAGATGGTGGCCAGGTGGTCGAGCTCGCCGATGACCTCGATGGCGGCGGGATCGAGGGCGATCTCCTCCTGGGCCTCGCGCAGGGCGCCGTCCATCGGTGCTTCGCCGGGTTCGATCCGGCCGCCGGGGAAGCTGACCTCGCCCTGGTGGATGCGCAGCCCCCAGGTGCGGCGGGTGAGCACGACGCACGCCCGGCCGTCCTCGTCGTCGTACAGCGGGACCAGCACGGCGGACGGACGGCCGCCGGGGCTGGCGGGACCGTCGATCAGCTCGCGCTCGGAGGGCCGGGGCGGTCCCAGCCCGGACAGGGCGGCCCGCACGGACGCCACCGAGGGCCGGCGCAGCGCCGCGGGCAGGTCACCCCAGGGCGCGGGCGCACCGGCGCGGGCGTTGGTGGGCCGGGGGATGCGCTGGTTGCCACCCCGTCCCGGGGGGATCGGGCGGGGCGGCGGCGCCGGCTCCTCGCCGGGCCGGGGCCAGCCGGGCAGGCCCTGCTCCACCGCCTCGCGGGCCGAGACGCGGGCCGCCGGCGACGGGGAGGCGGCGGCGGGCCACTCGGCCCCCGCCTGCTCAGCCATCCGTCGTGGGCCCGGTGGCGGCTGCGGTCTGCTGCGCGGCCAGCGCTTCCAGCAGGTCGCGCAGGCCCCCGGTCTTCAGGCTGCTCATGACCCGCCCGGGCGGGGTCTCGCCCCGCTCCCACTCCATCCAGTGGGCCAGCAGCTTCTGCGGGTCGGGGGGCGGGGTGTCCATCACCCGGCAGGCTATCTGCCCTCTCGGCCGTCCCCGTGGGCAGTAACCTGCGGCGATGCCATCGGGGACCGCGGTGACCGTGTTCGTGGACGATGCGGTGTGCGGCCGGTTCCCCCCGGTGTGCGCCAAGACGGGCCGGCCGAGCGACGGCCGGCTCTCGCTCGCCCACGACGTCCGGGGCGGGAGCTCGGTGTCCACCGCCTGGATGCTGCTCCTGCTGCTGTTCCCGCCCTTCGGCTGGGTGATCCTGCTGGTCCTGGCCATCGCCAACCCCCACCGGTCCGAGTGGCTCCGGGTCGAGGTGCCGTGGAGCACCGGAGCGATGGACCGGCTGCGCGCCGCCCGGGCCCGGCGACGCACCCTGTGGATCGGCGCGCTGGCGGCGTTCCTGGGCGGCTTCGTCGCCGTGATGATGAGCGCCCAGGCCGCTGTGGGCGAGGTGTACGCCTACCGGCTCGGGGCCGTGGTGCTGCTGGCCGCGACGGTGGCGTGCGCGGTGGGCGCGCTGGTGGCCGAGTGGCGCGTCGGACAGGCGAGCGTCACGGTCGACCTCGACGCCTCCCGGCGCTGGGTGACGCTGAAGGGCGTGGCCCCCGAGTTCGCCCGGGCGGTGCGGGCCCAGCAGACCCGGTCCGACCAGCCCTACCCCACGCCCTGAGGGTGCCCCGTCGCGACCTCGTGCTGGCCTCCGCCTCGCCCGCCCGGCTGGCGCTGCTGCGGGCGGCCGGGTTCTCGCCCGAGGTGCGGGTGAGCGGCGAGCCCGAGGACGGCGTGGACGGCCTCGGCGCCGCCGACCTCAGCCGTACGCTCGCGGTCCGCAAGGCGGGAGCCGTGGTGGCGCGGCTGGCCCCGGACCGGGCCGGGACGCTGGTGCTGGGGTGCGACTCGGTGCTCGACATCGACGGCGAGATCCGGGGCAAGCCCGGCTCGGCGGCCGAGGCCACCGCCTGGTGGCGGGGCTACCGGGGGCGCGCCGGGACCCTGGTCACCGGCCACGCCCTGGTCGAGGCGGGCGCCGGCCGGCAGGCGGTGGGCGTGGCCTCGACCACCGTGCGCTTCGGGGACCCGAGCGACGCCGAGATCGACGCGCTGGTGGCGACGGGCGAGCCGCTGGCGGTGGCCGGGGGCTTCACCATCGACGGCCGCGCCGGTCCGTTCGTGGCCGGCATCGACGGCGACCACGGCACGGTGCTGGGCCTGTCGCTGCCGCTGTTCCGGTCCCTGCTGGCCGGCCTCGACGTGGCGGTGGCCGACCTGTGGTGAGCGGGCTGCGGATCGGGCCGCTGGGCGTCGACCCGCCCGTGGTGCTGGCGCCCATGGCCGGGATCACCAACGCGCCCTTCCGCCGGCTGTGCCGGGGCTTCGGCCCGGGCGGGCTGTACGTGAGCGAGATGATCACGGCCCGGGGCGTGGCCGAGCGCAACGACAAGACGCTGCGCCTGGCCCGCTTCGCCCCGGACGAGCCGGTGCGCTCGATCCAGCTCTACGGGACCGAGCCGGGCGCGGTGGGCGAGGCCATCCGCTTCCTGGTGGCCGACGAGGCCGCCGACCACATCGACCTCAACTTCGGCTGCCCGGTGGCCAAGGTCACCCGGAAGGGCGGCGGGGCCGCGCTGCCGGTGCATCGGGCGCTGTTCCGGTCCATCGTGGCCGCGGCGGTCGGCGCGGCGGGCGAGGTCCCGGTCACGGTCAAGCTGCGCATCGGGGTGGACGACGGGCTGCACACCTACCTCGACGCCGGGCGCATCGCCGAGGCCGAGGGCGCGGCGGCGGTGGCGCTGCACGCCCGCACCGCGGCCCAGCACTACTCCGGCCGGGCCGACTGGTCGGCCATCGCCCGGCTGCGGGAAGCCGTGACGACCGTCCCCGTCCTGGGCAACGGCGACATCTGGCAGGCGGGCGACGCCCTGCGCATGCTGGCCGAGACCGGCTGCGACGGCGTGGTCGTCGGCCGCGGCTGCCTGGGGCGGCCGTGGCTGTTCCGGGACCTGGCGCTGGCGTTCGCGGGCGATCCGGTCCCGCCCGCGCCCCGGCTGGGCGAGGTGGCCGGCGTCCTGTCGCGCCACGCCCGGCTGCTGGCCGGCTGGGTGACCGAGCCGGTGGCGGTCCGGGACGTGCGCAAGCACGTCGGCTGGTACCTGCACGGCTACCCGGTGGGCAGCGACGTGCGGCGGCGCCTCACCGCCACCCAGACCGTCGACGCCCTCGACGCCGAGCTGGCCCGGCTCGATCCCGACCTGGCGGTGCTGCCGGGCGCCGACGCCGAGCCCCGCGGCAAGACCTCGGGCCCGGTGCGGGTCACGCTCCCCGAGGGCTGGCTGGCGAGCGCGGAGGATCCCGCCCCGGTGGTGGCGGACGACCTCGAAGCCGTGAGCGGCGGCTAGTCGACGTCCTCGCCCAGGTACTCGGCCGCCACCTTCTTGGGCACGCACATGCGCCAGGCGTCGATGACCAGCTCGCGCATCTCGTCCTCGTCCAGGGCCTCCATGCGGGCCTCGACCCACTGGTAGCGCATGTCGGCCTTGCCCGGCATGGAGAACTTGTCCGGCTCGGACTCGACCAGCGCCTCCCGCTCCTCCCGGGGGAACCCGAAGCCCATCTCCGTCTCGTCCCGGGAGAAGGCCACGAACACGATCCGGCCCACCCGGAACTTCACCCGACCCCGCACCATCGCCTCGTAGGCCCGCGGCAGGTCCAGCGCCACCCGGCGCACGTCGTCGATTGTCACCATCGCCACCGTTGTACGCCACACTCGTGACTCGTGTCGTTGGAGCTGGTCGACCTGCACAAGCGCTACGGGGACATCGCCGCCCTGGACGGGCTGACGATGACCGTGGCCGCGGGCCGGATGCACGGCTTCGTGGGCCGCAACGGCGCCGGCAAGACGACCGCCATGCGGGTCGCCCTCGGCCTGGTCACCCCGGACACGGGCGAGGTCCGCTGGCAGGGCGCGGCACCCACGCCCGAGGACCGGCGCCGCTTCGGCTACATGCCCGAGGAGCGCGGCCTCTATCCCAAGATGCGGCTGGCGGACCAGGTCGCCTACTTCGGCGAGCTGTCGGGCATGGCCCACGGCGACGCCCGCCGGGAGGCCGAGCGCTGGCTCGCCGACCTGGGCCTGGGCGATCGGATGACCGACAACGCCGAGACCCTGTCCCAGGGCAACCAGCAGCGGGTGCAGCTGGCCGCCGCCCTGGTCCAGGGCCCGGACCTGCTGGTGCTGGACGAGCCGTTCAACGGCCTCGACCCCGTAGGCGTGGACGTGCTGTCCGGCGTGCTGAAGGACCAGGTGGCCGCGGGCGCGGCGGTCGTGTTCTCCAGCCACCAGCTGGAGCTGGTCGAGCGGCTCTGCGACGAGGTGACGATCGTGGACGAGGGCCGGGTCGTGGCGTCCGGCGCCATCGGCGCCCTGCGGGCCGAGCGGGCCCAGCCGGTG
>DATBGF010000446.1:0-7532 GCA_036558145.1 Acidimicrobiales bacterium | reverse complement strand
CACCACGGCCGAGGGTGTGGCCCTCGATCGGGACGAGACTCGGGCCCTGCTCGCGGCCGTGGAGGACCACCGGCTCGGCGGTGCTGTGGCGTTGCTGTTCCTCCAGGGTTGGCGCGTGTCCGAGGTGCTCGGGCTGGCGTGGGAGGACATCGACCTCGACGCAGGTACCGCCAGCGTGCGGCGAGCGTCGGTCTACATCGATGGGCGGGGCCAGCAGCTCGGGCCGACGAAGACGGATGGGGCACGGGGTGAGCACTGGTTGATGCCGACGGTTGTGGCGTTGCTGCTCAAGCGTCGGGAGACCCAGGCCGAGGAACGGGCCGCTGCCCCGAAATGGGCGACGATCGTGTACGGCGGTGAGCAGATCAACCTCGTGTTCACCAACCCGACCGGCGGCCTCGTGCTACGCCAAGCGGTCACGAAGGTGGTCAAGTCGGCGGCCAAGACTGCTGGTATCGGCGCCGACCTGGCGACGCACTCGGGCCGGCGAACCGTGGTGACGACTCTGTTCGTGGACGGCGACGAGGCGCTGGAGGACATCGCTCGATTCGTCGGGCACGCCAAGCCGGCCACCACGGCCGGCTACGTGAAGCGGCTCGGTCGCCGGCCCGAGACGGTCGCCCGCCGGGCTGCAGCCGTGCTCGACGCCCAGGGCGCCGACGAGCCAGCCGGAGGGGTTCGGAATCAGGTAGCCGGTCCCGCGAGCAACCGCGCGAGCAACCGGCGCGAGGACACGGGATCAGCGCCGGATGCAGGCGAACCGTAGGCCCAGGTCAGGGCCGTACGGAGGGGTTCGCAGGGATGCCTGCGGACCCCTGTGCGGAGCGGGTGGGATTCGAACCCACGGATCCCGGAGGATCGGCAGTTTTCAAGACTGCTGCCTTCGTCCACTCGGCCACCGCTCCAAGGGGGCAGGGTAGCTACACGATCTCGCGGCGGAGCTGCTCGACCCAGTCGCGGGCGTCGCGCCAGGCGGCTTCGGCTTCGCGGCGGCGGGCGGGGCCGTGTTCGCCGGCGGCGGGGTAGGAGCCGAGGAACTTGACGTCTTCGACCTTCGACTTCAGGTCGCGCAGGCAGTCTGCCACCAGCTCCTCGCCGATGTGGCCCTCCAGGTCGATGAGGAAGCAGTAGTCGCCCAGGCCCTTCTTGGTGGGGCGGGACTCCAGCTTCGTCAGGTTGATCGACCGGGCGGAGAACTCCTGGAGGATCGTGAGCAGCGAGCCCGGGCGGTCGGCCCGCTGGTAGATCAGCACCGACGTCTTGTCGTGGCCGGTCGGGGCCGGGATGCCGGAGCGGGCCACCAGCACGAAGCGGGTGGCGTTGTCCGGGTGATCCTCGATGTCGGTGGCCAGCACGTCCAGCCCGTAGACCTTGGCCGCCACCGCGGGGGCGACCGCCGCCGTATGACCGTCGTTCTCGGGGCCGGCCACGAGCATGGCCGCCTCGGCCGTGGACGACGTCGCCACCGAGGCGATGCCCGGCAGCTCACGGTGCAGGAACGAGCGGCACTGGGCCGTGGCCACCGGGATCGACAGCACCCGGCGCACGTCGGCCAGGCCCACCCCGCTCGGCGCGAGCAGGTTCATCTGCACGCCCATGACGACCTCGCCCTGGATGAGCAGGTCGGTGTCGAAGCCCAGCGTGTCGACCGTGACCGTGACCGCACCCTCGATCGAGTTCTCGATGCCCACGAAGCCCAGGTCGACCAGGCCCGACTCGACGGCCAGCAGCACGTCGGGGATGGACGGCAGCGCGACCAGCTCGTTCGCGGCCAGCTCGGGCTGCGAGAGCAGCGCCTGCTCGGTGAAGGTGCCCTCGGGGCCGAGGAAGCCGATGCGCTTCCCGCCGGCGGGGCGCTCGGGTGCGGACATGACCGACGATGCTACCCCCGACCCGTGCGCACTCCCGAAGCCGAAATGGAAGCCGAAGCCACAGCCAGCCCGGCGGCTTCCAGGGCGCTGGCCCAGGAGACCTCGCCCAGGTGGCCGGGGGCGGCGACCTGGTCCCCGCAGAGGAACACGCCGTCGCCGCGGTCCACCGCGGGGCGGTCGCGCCAGGTCGTGCCGGGCAGGTCCAGGGCACCGGACTGGTCCTCGACCAGGGAGCGGCGGCGCCACACCTCACGGTCCCGCCAGCCGGGGAACCCGACGTCGAGGAGGCGCTCGGCCCGGGCCACGCCGTCGTCGAGCGTCTCGCCGGGCCGGGCGCCCAGGTGGCACTGGATCAGGTCGTGCCCCGGAGGCGCCAGCGTCGGGTCGGTGGCCGAGTAGCGGTTGGCCCAGCCTGCCTCGTCCAGGTCGGAGATGATGGCCGGCTGGCGCCCGGACCCCGGGCGGGTGAGGCCCACGTCCAGCAGGACCGTGCGAGTCCCCGTCCACGCCAGGCCGGCGTCGTCCAGCAGCCGCCGGGCGGAGCGGAGCGACGTGGCCACGATCACCGGCCCGTCCTCGGGCAGGGCGTCGACCCGGGCGCCGGTCTCGATGCGCACGCCGCGCGCCCGGGCGCCCGCGGCCAGGGCGTCCACCAGGTTCGACCAGCCGCCCACGACGTAGCGGGCCACCGGGCGGGGCCGCAGGGCGATGCGCCGCAGGCGTTCGGCCACGAAGGCGGCCGACAGCCGCCCCGGGTCGTGGTCGAACGTGAGCACGCCGGCGGCGCTGGCGAAGATCTCCACGGCTGCGGGCTGAGCCACGGTCCGGGCCCAGTCCCGGAAGGAGGCGTCCACCGGGGCGGCCCCGAGCCGGCGGAGCAGGCCCAGCGCCCGCGCCGCGGGACCGGGCAGCGTCGCCCGCCGCGACCCGTGCCAGCGCATCCGCAGCGCCGACAGCCGGGGCGGGACGACCGGCGGCAGCAGGGACCGCTCGGCCAGCCACGGGTACAGCCCGGTGTTGGTGTACAGCGCGTGCGGCCCCAGGTTCGCCTTCCACGGGCCGTCGGCGCTCGTGGCCCGCCCGCCCAGGTAGGGGTGGGCCTCGACCAGCCGGACGCCGGCGCCGGCCTCGGCGCACGCGATGCTGGCGATCAGGCCGGCGAGCCCGCCGCCCACGATGGTGATGGGAGTGTCCATGGACCGAAGAGGAGGGGAACCTTCCAAAGGTTCCCTGCCTCTTGGAGAGGTGGACGAGAGCGATCCGGCGTGGGAGACGCTGGTGGTGCGCGCCCGCCGGGGCGATCCGCTGGCCGTCGACGCCCTGGTCAAGGAGCTCTCGCCCTACGTAGGGCGCATCTGCGGCGCGGTGGCCCTCGACCACGCCGACGACGCCATGCAGGAGACGTTCATCGCCGTCCTGCGCGCCCTGCCCGGCCTGCGGGAGCCTGCGGCGCTGCGGGGCTGGGTGCGCCGCATCGCGGTGCGGGAGGCGGTGCGGGTGGCCCGCCGGGCCGAACGGCTGGTGCCGCTCGACACCACCGACCCGGCGACCGCGCCGCTCCCCGAGGTCCCGCTGCCCGACGTGGCCGTGGTCGTGGACGTGCGGGCCACCCTGGCCGGCCTGTCGCCCGAGCACCGGGCCATCCTCGTGCTGCGCGACCTCGAGGGATGGAGCGAAGGCGAGGTGGCCGACGCGCTGAGGATCCCCCTCGGCACGGCCAAGTCGCGCCTGGCCCGGGCCCGGGCCGCGTTCGTGAGGAGGTGGGCATCGTGACCGAGGCGGTGCAGTCGCAGTGGCCCGAGGGACGGCTCGATGCCATCGCCCGCCTGCGGGTCGTGGAGACCACGGTGCACGGCGTGGGGACCGCCGAGCGGGTCATCGAGGCGCCGTACGAGCAGGTGTGGGACTTCATCTCGGACCTGGAGCACGCGGTGCCCGCCTTCGACTCGCTGGTCCGCAAGATGCGGGTGCGCGGCCGCACGCCGGTCAGCGGCGGCGGGGAACGGCTCGACGTGCTGTCGTGGTCGACCGGCTCGCCGGTCGCGCTGCCGTTCGACGTGCACATGGAGGACGGGCTGTGCCTGATGCGCGCCCGGGGCCGGCTGTTCTTCGTGGGCATGGCCGCGGTGGCGGAGGGCCCGGGGCGGACCCGCTTCCGCCACGTCGAGGGGGTGCCGCTGCCGGGCGGCAGGCTGCTACGACCGGTGTTCCGCCGGACCTCGCGCTCCGACCTCGGCCACCTCGCCCGCATCGTGACGGGGCGCGCCTCCGGGTAGGCCCGGAGCGCCCCGGGACGCCGGCCCCGACCGCCGGGGAGTCATCCCCCCGACGATCGAGGCGGCGTGGTTCCAGGAAGTCGTACCGACCAGGGCACGCTCGGCCCCGGCACCGGCCGTGCCATGCTCGCTACGAATTCCGGGGTCCGCCGATTGTTGCTTTCTCATAACATCGCACGAACCGTCGCGAACGTTGCGGCTCATCGCACAGTAACGCCGGCAATCGCGCCGAAGACTTCACCCCGGATCGGTCCGGCCACTGCGGGTCACACGCGATCGCCTCGGACGGCGCGCCGTAGCCCGGCGATCACGCCAGATCGCCGTCGCCGCCGTCGTCGGGGACCGCGTCGAGCGCGGCCTCGCGGGCGCGGCGGGCCTCGTGCTCGGCCAGCGACAGCACCTCGCGCAGCGGGACCTGGCGGGCCCGGGCCACGCGGGCGGCGTCGTCGTGCTCGACCTTGAGCCGGCCGGGGCTGGCCTTGACCCGCACGGGGAGGCCCTCGACCTCCACCGTCGACGTGTCCCGGGCCTGGGGCCAGCGCTGCAGAGTGGTGCCGCGCACGCCCAGCGAGCCGGTCTCGGCCACCAGCACCGCGGCCACCTGGGCTGCGAGCGCGGTGTCGGCCAGGGCGCTGACCACGTGCGCCGGGCGGCCCTTCTTCATCACCACCGGGGTCACCCAGGCGTCGTGGGCGCCGGCATCCAGCAGGGCGGCCACCGCGTGGGCCAGCACCTCGCCGGTGGCGTCGTCCAGGTTGGCCTCGATCAGCACGACCGGCTGGCCGGGCTGCACCCCGGTCAGGCCGTCGTCGCCCGCGGCCAGCGCCTGGCCCAGCACCACCTGGACGACGTTGGGCCGGCCGTCCAGCTCCCGGGTGCCGGCCCCGAACCCGGTGGCCTCGATCCGCAGCGGCGGCAGCGGCCCCCAGCCGGTGGCCAGCGTGGCGACCAGGGCGGCGCCGGTGGGCGTGGTCAGCTCGACCGGCACGTCCACCCCGTGGGTCGGGGCGCCCCGCAGCAGCTCGACCACCGCGGGCGCGGGGTTGGGCAGCAGCCCGTGGGCCGCCCGCACCATCCCGGTCCCGGTGGCGACCGACGACGAGTGCACCTCGTCCACGCCCAGCACCTCCAGGGCCGACGCGGTGCCCACCACGTCGACGATGGCGTCGAGGCCTCCGACCTCGTGGAAGTGGACCTGCTCGGGCGGGCGGCGGTGCAGCCGGCCCTCGACCTCGGCCAGGGCCCGGAACGCCGCCAGGGCCCGGCGGGCCACCCGCTCGGGCAGCCGGGCCTCCTCCACCAGGGCGGCGATGTGGGCCGCGGTGCGGATGACGCCCGTCTCCTCGGCCCGCACGTGGGCCTTCGTGGCGGCGATGCCGCAGCGCAGCACCGGCTCGACCTCCAGCTCCCAGCCGTCCACCGGCAGCCGCCCGACCAGGGAGCGGACCTCGTCGGGGTCGGCGCCCGCGTCGATGAGCGACCCCAGCGCCATGTCCCCGGCGATGCCGGAGAAGCAGTGGAACCAGGCGACGCTCACTTGAGCATCCGGAGCACGGCGCACGCCGCGCCGAAGCCGTTGTCGATGCCGACCACGGTGACCCCGGAGGCGCACGACGCCAGCATGCTGAGCAGGGCGGTGATGCCGCCGAGGCTGGCCCCGTAGCCGGCGCTGGTGGGCACGGCGACCACCGGGGCCGGGGTGATCCCGCCGACGAGGCTGGCCAGCGCGCCCTCCATGCCCGCCACCACGACGACCGCGGTGGCGTCGACCACCACGTCGGCCGAAGCCAGCAGGCGGTGGACGCCGGCCACGCCCACGTCGGTGAGCCGGACCGGCTCGAGCCCGTGGGCCGACAGGGTCGCCGCGCACTCCTCCGCCACCGGCAGGTCGGCTGTGCCCGCGGTGGCCACGACGACGGACTCGGGGCGCGGGGCCGACGGGCGCCACGCCAGCGTGGTCCCCGTGCGCTCGCCGCCCGGGTTGAGGGCCAGCGCGGCCGCGGCCTGGGCGTCGTCGGCCCGGGTCAGCAGCACCGGCGCCGTCCCCGGCTCCGAGAGCAGCTCGGCCACGATGGCGGCGCACTGGTCGGGGGTCTTGCCAGGGCCGTACACCGCCTCGGCCATCCCCTGGCGCAGGGCCCGGTGGTGGTCCACCCGGGCGAAGCCGATGTCGGCGAACGGCAGCCGCCGCAGCCGCTCCAGCGCGTCGTCCGTGGTCACGGCGCCGACCTGCACGGCGTCGAGCAACCGGCGTAGGGCGTCCTCGTCCACGCCTAGAGCATGCACCCGGGCCCGGGCCCGTGCCGAAACCGGGGCGCCCGGGCCGGCACGGTCAGGCCGGCTGCTTCCAGATGATGGGGTCGAAGTCGAAGCCGGGAGAGAACCCGACGCTGGTCACGGGCACGCCCTCGACCGCCACGAAGGCCTCACAGGTCAGGAACGAGCTGCCCAGCGGCAGCGACACCGGGCCGTTGTCCGGGCAGGGGGTGAAGTCGTTGGGCTCGATCACGTTGGCCGCCTGGATGCCGTCGCTCTGGTAGCCGATGACGTCGGGCACGTAGTCGCCGAGATCCACCGGCGCGGCGGTGTTCGTGATCTGCATGGTGGCGTAGTAGGCCTCGCCGTTGCCGATGTTGAGCTGAGCGGCCTGCTCACGGGTGCCGGGTGTGATGGCGATCACCGCGACGGCCACGACCCCGCTGTTCGCGCCGTTGTTGATCTGGACGTTGGCCGGCTGGCCGAAGTTCAGGAGGGTCCCCGGCGGCGTCACCGGCACCGTGGCGGTCCGCACCGTCGTCGTCGTCTGGGTGCTGGGCGGGCTCGCGGCCGACGGGCCACCGCCTCCGCCCACGCTGCACCCGCTGACCGCGAGGAGCAGCGCGCCGGCCGCGGCAAGGGCCGACGCTGTCCGCAACTTCTTCGTCATCGAATGGTGCCCCCTGAACAGCCCCAAGCACCGCGCACCGCGAACGCATCGTCATGCGCCCTTCACCCTCTTGTCTAGTCCCCGTTGGGTACCCAAAAGCGACTCCGCGACCGCCGAATGCGGTGCGTTCGCCACTTTTCTCCGGGAAGCCGACGGACCGTCAGGCTGCGTGCTCGGACGGTGGCTGGCCGGCGGTGGATCCGGGACACGTGTGCAGCGGCGTCCCCTCCGCTCCGCAGAAGAACCGCGTCGGCTCGGCGGCGGCCGGCTCGACCTCGGGGACGCGTGCCGGGTTGCGGATCCCCACCGCGGCGATGACGCCGCCCAGGGCCGCCAGGCCGGCGGTGATGAACATGGCGGTGCGGAAGCCGTCGGAGAACACCGCGGGATCGAGGTACGCCTCGCCGGTGATCCCGGCCGCCACGGGCAGGGCCGCCACCGCCGCCAGCTGGGCGGCGC